>JBJYWI010000218.1:0-38591 GCA_046259385.1 Anaerolineales bacterium | reverse complement strand
ATCAGTTTTATCGCCGACGCCAAGCAGGTCGCTCCGAACAAGCCCTTTTTTATGTATTTCTGCACCGGAGCCATGCACGCACCTCACCACGTCCGCAAGGAATGGTCTGATAAATACAAAGGTAAGTTTGACGACGGATGGGAGGCTTACCGCCAGAAGGCCTTTGCCCGCCAGAAGGAACTGGGCATTGTCCCACAGGATGCAGAGCTTTCTCGCCATGACCCGGATGTAAAACCGTGGGAGGAATGTTCCCCTGAGGAGCAGAAACTGTACGCTCGTATGATGGAGGTCTTCGCCGGCTTTCTGGAGCATACCGACCATCACATCGGGCGCCTGCTGGATTTCCTGAAGAACCTTGGCGAGTTCGAGGACACCCTGATTATGGTGCTCTCAGATAACGGCGCCAGTTCCGAGGGCGGACCCACCGGATCGGTCAATGAGAACTTGTTTTTCAACAACGTACCCGAATCGATTGAGGAGAACCTGCAGAAGATCGACGAGCTGGGCGGTCCGGATACGTTCAACCACTACGCCTGGGGCTGGACCTGGGCTGGCAATACCCCGTTCCGGCGCTGGAAGCGCGAGACCTACCGCGGCGGCATCAGCGACCCCTTCATCGTCCACTTCCCGAAGGGCATCCGAGCTAAGGGCGAAGTGCGGGAGCAGTACGCCCATGCGATCGACATGGTACCCACCGTGCTGGATATGCTCAAGATCGATCCCCCGACCAGCATTAAGGGTGTTACCCAATCCCCGATCGAGGGGGTTAGTTTCCGGGGGTCGTTTGAAGACCCGGGCCTGCCCAGCCTGCGGCGCACCCAGTATTTCGAGATGATGGGCCACCGTTCGCTTTACCACGACGGCTGGAGGGCGGTCTGCCCCTGGCCCGGCCCTTCTTTCAAAGAAGCGGGCGCTTTCTTTGGGGAACCGATCCCGGCTGAAAAGCTAACGGAGCTGGACGCAAAAGGCTGGGAGCTATACCATGTCGCTGAGGACTTTGCCGAAAATTACAACCTCGCTGGGGAACACCGGGATAAATTAATCGAGATGATCGGTCAGTGGTACGTCGAAGCCGGCAAGTATAATGTGCTGCCGGTCGACGGGCGCGGCACTGCCCGCTTCGCCGAGGAGCGGCCCCAGATCGCAAAGGACCGCACCAGTTATACATTTTACCCGGGGACTCAATCCGTCCCGTTTAACGCTGGCCCGCGTCTGCTTAACCGCACCCATTCCATTACCGCTGATGTTGAAATCCCGGAGGTAGGTGTGGAAGGCGCGCTGGTGTCATTCGGCGGCACCGACGGTGGGTATTCCCTCTATATCAAGGACGGTAAGCTTGGCTACGTGCAGAACTACGTCGCCCGCGATTACCTGAGAGTGGAAAGCGTTGACCCGGTTCCGGCTGGTAGCCACGAGCTGCGTTTTGAATTTGAGGTGACCGGCCCTCCAGATATTGCTAACGGAAAGGGGACTCCAGGTCGCGGCCAGCTTTACATCGACGGGAAGCTGGTCGGGCAGGCGGAATTTCCGCACACCACTCCCCTCAGTTTGGGTTTGACCGGTGGAATCACCGTGGGTGCCGATCCCGGCGCGCCGGTTGCGCCGTTTTATGAGACTCCCTTCGAGTTCACCGGCACCATTCACAGCGTGACGTTTGATTTAAGCGGAGATGTGATCGAAGATAGAGAAGCCGAGATGCGCCGCATCCTGGCAAGGCAGTAGGACCGCAACAAATAAAAGTCCCCGGCACCTGCGAAGTGCCGGGGACTTGCTATATATCAGCCCTCAATCTCCAATCCCTAATCTCCAACCTCACTCATACGCCAGAACTTCCCGTATGGTCAGGTTAGCTGCGCTGCGGGCTGGAAGCAGGCTGGCGAGAGCGGATAGGACCAGCACCACAACCAGCCAGATCAGGTATCCAAACGGCGCCAGCTTAAGCGGGACCAGGGCGTTGAACATCGAATCGCTCATTATCCTGATCAGCAGCATGCTGAACGGGAGCGATACTATGGCTGCAAAAACCCAGCTGATCAAACCGATCATCGCGCCCTCGATGATCACCGATTTGATAATCGCCGGGTTTCCTGCCCCGATGGCGCGCATCACCCCGATCTCGCGCGTGCGCTCCAGTACATTCATGCTCATTGTGCCGGTCAGGCCAATGCTGCCCACAAGCGCCGATAAAAGGGCCATTAATAGAAGCAAGACCACTAAGATGTTGATACCTTCTGAAGCTTCGGATAAGGTCAGCAGTCCCGGTTCAATATTGCTGACCTTGAAGCCGGCTGACCGCAGAGCACTATCGACTGCTCTGGCTGCGTTTTCCTGATCAGCCAGGGTGTGGTTTCTGGTGACTATCCGGTAAGAGCTTGAGCGGTCCCTCAGGTTGTGTATTTCAGATATGGTCTCGTAATCAGCGTAACCGAACATTTCATCCACTGGTGAGGAAAAGCGGAAAATGCCCACAACTGTCCAATCTTCCTCGCGCTGGTCAGCAACCTCAAGCCTCAGGGTATCCCCGGCTTTCAAATTTGGGTAGAGCTCCCGGATGCCGTCCGCCAATGCCAGCGCTCTGGGCTCCCCAGGTTCAAACCAGCGTCCTTCTATGATATCCGGAGAGATCAGTTCGCTGTGGGCAGGCGGAGCCAGTATATGCAGGTTCGCGTCCAGGCTTCCGTCCGGGTTAAGAATCTCCGCTGGCGCATAGGACCAGGCCTCGAACCCTTGCACATCCGGAACCTGCAGAACCGCAGCCTCTACTTCGCTGGTGCGGTACGGCTGTTCCAGTTCGATTGTAAGGTCAGCCCCGAAGTGGTCGCTTAATAAATCCAGGAATCCTTCCAGAGAAACCCGCAGGTTAAAAACCGAGATGAATATCGCCCCACCCGTGATCAGCGTGAAAAGGGTTAGTGCCAGGCGGCCTTTGCGCCGGAAGGTGTTGCGGATTGAAAGTAGTATCGGCCTGGAAATCCACCGAATCCGGCCCAGCAGTTTAGCGACCAGGTTTGTGTTGGATGGCTGGCCTCCCTGAGGGTCGTCGCTGATCGCCCGCCGGACCGTAGTTTTCGCACCGCGGTTGACCGGGAAGTAACCGGCAAGGAGCGGAATACCCAGGGCAATCAGAACCTGGAGCACGATCGCCAACGGCACAACCCGGAAACCCTGCAGGGTGATATTAAGGAAGTTTGCGGCAAAGTTCGCCAGGGCGTACCCTGCGTTTACCCCGGTTGGAACCGCTATCAGCAGCGCGAAGAAACCAAAAGCCAGGATCAATACAATGTACATCGATGAGATCTGGGTACTCCTTGCGCCGACAAGTTTCATCACCCCAATCTGGCGCATCTGCTGGCTGAGCAGCGCGTTGAGCGTATTTGCGATCAGAGAGCTGCTCAGCAGTGTAATCATTACACCAAGCACTCCCAGCACAGCCAGAATCGTAAGAGCGACAGCCTCCATTGGATGTTTGTGCGTAAAATTGGTCTTCCGGTAGTAAACGGTACGCCCGCTCTTTTCGATCTTGTCTTCGATCGCATCAGCTGCATGTTCGATGGTTGCTTTGTCATCGGGGTCGCCGCTTACAGTAGCGAAGATATGGTTGAACTGGCGCGGCTGATCCAGCCATTCAAGGGTATCCATGGTGATATAACCCTTTGGTGCCGCCAGGAAATCACCACCAGCCCCTGTTGGATCCTGTACAATGCCCACCACTGGTATTTCTTGGATTGTGTTATCTTCCAGCTGCAGTTGAAGGACTTCACCGGTATGGTAAACACTTTCATTTAGGGCATTCCTTTCAATCACCAGTTCACGCGGTCCTGGGATGGTCTTTCCTTCCAGAGGATTAACAAGATTAATATTCGAATCCTCAAAATCTTCTATCGCCACCAAGTCGTGGTTTTTCCAGGTGCCGCCCTCCTGCCGCAAGCGAACATTGAGGATATAGCGCCCCTCCGCCTGGGAGACCTCCGGAAGATTCTCGATGGTTTTTACAAAATTTTCATCAAAATAATCGGTCCAGATATCGATATTGGTCGGGTTTGAGGCTGCATAGCTGATGGTGAGGTCCTCTGAGAAGATGACATACGTGCTGGCGATTGTACCGACCGCGAACACCCCCACTGCAATTGAAGCAACAACCAGAAGGGTTCTCAGCTTGTTTTCCCAAAGGTCTGCAAAAACCTTCCGCCAGCGAGGCCGGGCAAGGGCGGTTTTAGAATTGGTTGTCACTGGCAGTCTCCGTTCCGGGCGAGGTTTTCCGCCAGGCGTGACTGCGCAACCGCAGACAGAGCCCGCTCCGCTGCAGGGGACCCATCCAGAAGTTGTTGAAAATGGTCCTTTGGGATCAGAGCCAGCTCAAGTGGTTCCCCGTTCGCAGCCCTGGCGCTGGCGATTGAGTCGCCGCCTCCGATCAGCTCAACCTCGCCGAAATACTGTCCCGGACCCAAGCTGGCAAGTTTTATCTGCGGGCAGTCGGGGTTGTTTACCAGAATTTCTACCAACCCGCTCTTAATCAGGTAAAAGAACTCTACAGGTTCGCCCTGGCGGATGATGGTTGTTCCCGCTGGATAAGTTTTTACCTGGGCTTTTTGGCTTACCTCGAGCATCTGGGGGTGGTTAAGGAACGGCAGAGCGCGCGCCACCGTACTGTTGACGATCTCGCCGTCCGAGAGGATCACGGTCTGGTCGGTGCGGCGGGTGATGCTTTCGTCGTGGGTGACGATCAGGATGGTCTTGCCAGTTCGGGCTAACTCCGAAAACAGGTCGATTATTTTCCCTGCAGAGCGAGAATCGAGGTTGCCGGTTGGCTCATCGGCAAGAATGATGGGCGGGTCTGTCGCCAGGGCGCGCGCGATCGCAGCGCTTTGCTGCTGGCCGCTGGAGACGGAAGCGGGGAGCATATCCGCCTGTCCCTCCAGCCCAACCATTTTAAGCAGGTCCATCGCCCTCTCCGGGCGCTCTTCCAGTTTGAAGACATTGCAGTAGTCCATCGGCAGCATCGTGTTTTCCAGCAGGGTCAGGGTGGGCAGAAGCTGGAAAAATTGAAAGACGATGCCCGCGTTTTTACCGCGCCAGGTTGAACGCTGGCTTTCCGACATCTTATAGATATTCTCCCCGCCGATAATGACCTCCCCGGAAGTTGGGTGGTCAATTCCGGTCAGCATGTTCAGCAGAGTTGATTTACCGCTGCCCGACTTGCCGATTATGGATACAAACTGCCCGTAGCCAATTTCCAGATCCACCCCCTTTAACGCCGGGAATTCGCCGGCTGCATTTACATAGGTCTTGACCAGGTCCTTAAGCCGGATCGCTGAGCCATTCTTAGAAAAAGAATGCATAACAGAAACAGGGCGATCTTTCACTACCTGAACTGCCTGCGTTTCAACGATCTGGCCAGATGTATTTATAGGTTGATTTTGAGGCTCGGTCTGGGATTGGACTTCTATATCCTGGTCTGGTTTTTTGAACGCTCGCTGGTACCCTCTAACCGGAGGGGAATCAACCAGTTCCCCGTCAGAGATAAATACCTGGCGCGAGAACCGGGATGCGAGCGAAAGGTCGTGTGTAACCATCACGATAGTTTTGCCGCTGTCCACCAATTGTTCAAAAATCCGGAAGATAGTCTCCGCGGTCACAGTATCAAGGTTTCCCGTCGGCTCATCCGCCAGGATCACGGGCGGGTCGTTGATCAACGCCCGGGCGATCGCAACACGCTGTTTCTGACCGCCGGAGATATGCGCCGGCAGTTTATACGCATGCTCGGAAAGCTCAACTGTATCCAGAAGTTCCAGCGCCTTATCAACGCTCGCTCGCGGGCGGAAATCCCCGCTGAAATCCTGGGGCAGCATCACGTTGTCGACCAGGTTAAGCATCGGCATCAACTCGAAGGACTGGTACACAATTCCCAGGTTTCGGCCACGCCAGAGCGCCATCTCATCTTCCTGCATCTTGTGGATTGAAGCCCCATGCTCGTTTCCATTGTAGAATAATACCGAACCGCTTGTGATCTGGCTGACTCCTGAGATCATGTTCAGCAGGGTTGATTTCCCTGCTCCCGATTTACCCAGCACGCCCAGGAACTCACCTGGTTTGATATCCAGACTGATACCGTTCAACGCCTTGAATCCACCCGCCGCATTCGGGTAAAACTTCACCACATCCCGCATCTGGATAATCTTTACTTTGGATTCTGGTTCCGGAACTTGGTTTGCCTGTCTGGAGGTCACTTGAACTGCCGCCTTGATTAAAACTTTTGGGAGGAAGAGGGGTTTACTGGATGTCCTCTGTGAAAATCGGCACAATTTTATCATTTCCCCCTCCGCCGGCAGTGGCTGGCAGATCATTCTAACGAATTTATTATATATAAACGAAAGAACAAAATTCTGAATCGTTCCCGGGGCAAGCCTGCGCTTTTGATTTATGGTAGTTTATTTATTTTTTGCAATACAAAGGTAAGGTTGATTGACGCACCTTTTGCGCCGATATATAATTACGGCTGTTATTTAAGGCAGGGCTTTCCAGCTGATATCAAAGTCTACCTACTTGAGAACTAAAAAATCCTGGGTGCATATTTTGCAAAATGAATATTAACCTGGTCTCAGTATCCATCGGGTTTGTTTTTAAGTATCGTAAGCATTTGAAGCCACAAGCGGTATTTTTACTTCAAATTACGATTTAGCTGGTATGGTGCGTGAACGATCGGGCCCAGCCCGGACTAAAAAATTGTGGAATAAAAATCTTATGACAGGGAAAAATATGACAATCCAATTAAACAACTTCGGTGGCGGCGAATTTATCTCAGCGGAAGCCTCCGAATTTCTTGATGTGTTTAACCCGGCTACGAATGAGGTGTTGGCTAGAGTGCCTTTAACCAAAGGAAGCCAGGTCGACCGGATCGCGGTAGAAGCGTATGCCGCCCGGTCAGACTGGCGCCAGACCCCGCCTACAGATAGAGTACAGTATCTGTTTAAATTGAAAGAGCTGCTTGTGAACCATATCGATGAACTGTCGTTAAGCATTACAAACGAAAACGGAAAGACTCTCACGGAGGCAAGGGGAGAGATGATCCGGGCGATAGAAAACGTGGAAGTCGCCTGCGGAATACCGACTTTGATGCAAGGGGATTTTTCAGAGGATATTGCCCGCGGCATTGACGAACTGATGATTCGCCAACCGGTGGGAGTGGCTGCAATCATCGCTCCTTTTAATTTCCCGGGCATGATTCCGTTCTGGTTTCTGCCCTACGCTTTCGCGACCGGGAATACGGTTATCGTCAAGCCGTCCGAACGCTGCCCGATGACCATGAACCGAATTTTTGAGCTGATGCAGTCCCTGGATTTGCCTCCCGGGGTAGTGAATATGGTCAACGGGGGGCCGGACACGGTAAACGCAATCCTAGACCATCCGCTCATCAATGCGGTTAGTTTTGTCGGATCGACGCCGGTCGCCCGCCATATCTACAGCCGCGGGTCTGCGAACGGAAAACGGGTCCAGGCCCAAGCCGGGGCGAAAAACCCGCTGGTCATTATGCCGGATGCGGATATGGAAATGACGACCAGGATTGTTGCGGACAGCTGCTTTGGAAACGCCGGGCAGCGCTGCCTGGCAGCCTCGCTCGCGATCACCGTCGGTGAAGCGAAAGGACCTTTTGAAGCAGCCATTGTGGAAGCCGGGTTGAGAAGGGTTGTCGGTTACGGCGCTGATCCTGGCGTGACGATGGGACCTGTAATCACCCCAAAGAGCAAGGAGCGCATTACGGGTTTGATCCAGATCGGTATCGATGAGGGAGCGGAGGCTATCCTGGATGGACGGAATGCCCGGGTAGCCGGGTACGAAAAAGGCAACTTCCTCAATCCAACTATCCTGAGAAACGTTGATCACCGCGGTACTATAGCCGGCACAGAGATATTCGGCCCGGTCTTAGGTTTAATGCACGCCGATACCCTTGACGATGCGATTGGGATGATTAACCAGGCGAAGTATGGAAATATGGCTTGTATTTTTACCTCAAGCGGCTCTTCGGCGCGCAAATTCCGCTATGAAGTAGAAGCGGGAAATATTGGCGTCAATATCGGCGTGGCGGCGCCGATGGCGTTCTTCCCCTTCAGCGGCTGGAAAGACAGCTTTTTTGGGACTCTGCACGGTCAGAGCAGGCATGCGGTGGAGTTTTTCACCCAGACCAAAGTGGTTATCGAGCGCTGGCCGAAGGAGTGGACCCGCAAGTTCTGATCAGCAATCATCTTTCAAGAAATCAATCATCTGCCCGGGGTCCGTGGTTGGCTGTCTGCAGGTATAGTTCGTGCAGACGTAGGCGGTAGCCTTGCCCGGCACACCTTTCATCGGTTCTGTATAGGGTGCATATTTTAGGATAGAGGACTTTTCGCCTGGTTCACGCAGCAGCACCACCATGTTGGGCAGGTATTCTTTCCTCAAGGCTGCAAGCATCCGCTGGGTGTCCGGTGCGTCTCTCTCTCCGGCAATAACGATTTCCAGAGAGGGTCCAAGCGCGAAATCGACTGCACAGAGCAGCTGCGTGTAGGCGGAAGGATAACGGTTGACGCTGCCTGCAAAGGCGCGGCTCAACTTCTCAGCCCTTTCCTCAAATTCCGCCCGGGCGGTCAACCGCCCCAGCCGCAGCAGGTTAAGCATGGCGATCGAGTTGCCGGAAGGCATTGCAGAATCTTCGCTGTTTTTTGGGCGGGTCAGAAGCGCCTCGCGGTCACCGGGTGTCAGGAAATAGCCCCCGCCTCGATCATCCCAGTAGAACTCATCCGCCACCTCCTGCAGGTCAAATGCGGATTTTAAATGTGCGGTATCGAATGTGGTTTCGTACAGTTCCAAAAGCCCCCAGATCAGATACGCGTAATCATCATGGGTTGCCGGGAGACCAGCCTGCCCACTCCGGTAGCGGTGATGCAATCGTCCACTTTCATCCATCATCTCCGATAGGATGAATCCAGCGGCATCCCTGGCGGCATGCGCGTATGCGGGTTCATCCATGGTACGGGCTGCTTTTGACAGGGCGGCGATCATCAGACCGTTCCAGTCAGCCAGAACTTTATCGTCTTTTTGGGGCCTGACCCGTTTTTCGCGTGCGGCAAACAGCTTTTTCCGAATTGGCTCCCAATTTATCCCCGCCTCGGACGGCGGTTTCGTGATATATAGGATATTGCTACCCCTTCCGCCCTCTTCAAAATTGCCGTTTTCTTCCATATTAAACGTCTCGATGACGAATTCTGCTTCATCCTTTTCCAGCAGCGCCTGGATTTCTGCCGTGTTCCACAGGTAGAACTTGCCTTCCTTACCCTCGCTGTCGGCGTCTTCAGCGGAATAAAAACCGCCTGATGGATCCCGCATATCGCGCAGTACATATTCAAATATCTCCCGGGCGGTCTCCGCTAGGCGCGGGTTATCGGTCGCCTGGTGGGCTTCAGCGTATGCCATACCCAGCATCGCCTGGTCGTAGAGCATCTTCTCGAAGTGCGGCGCAAACCACTCCGCGTCGGTTGAGTAGCGGTGGAACCCGAAGCCGACATGGTCGAAGATGCCTCCAGCCCGCATTGCCTCAAGCGTTTGAGTGACCATCTCAAGGGCGTGATTCTCGCCTATCCGGGCGTGGTAGCGCAGCAGGAAAAGCAGGTTGTGAGGGGAAGGGAATTTGGGAGCACTCCCGAATCCGCCGTTTACGCTGTCGTAACTGCTGGAAAGCGTCCGGTAAGCCGAATCCAGCACCTTTTCATCCAGAGTCTCTCCGGGTGTTGTGTTTGTGTACCTGCGGAGCGATTCGCTGACCTGCTCGGCGGATTTGAGAACCTTATCCGGGTCTTCCAGCCACAGGTCCCGCATGCGCGGGATTAATTCCATCATACCAGTGCGCTGGAAGCGGGTCGTCTTTGGGATGTACGTCATCGCCAGGACCGGTTTTTTATCCGGTGTCAGGATCACATTTAAAGGCCAGCCTCCGCTCCGGATCATCATGATAGCGGCGGTCATGTAAATGCTGTCGATATCTGGTCTCTCCTCCCGGTCGACTTTTATTGAGACGAAAGCCTGGTTCATCAGCGCTGCAACCTGTTCATCTTCGAAGGACTCGCGCTCCATCACGTGGCACCAGTGGCAGGTAGAGTAACCTATCGAAAGGAAGATCAATTTGTTTTCCTGCCTGGCTTTCTGGAACGCTTCCTCTCCCCAAGGATACCAGTCAACCGGGTTGTGGGCATGCTGTAGCAGGTAGGGGCTGAGTTCGTTAATCAGCCGGTTTGGACCTGTTTGCTGGCTGCTGGTAGTTTTCGTTCCTTCTTCATTCATGGTTTTTTATTGTTATGTTCTATCTGGAAGATTTTAATACACCGCATTCCGGCAATTGTATCTCTAAAGAGCCGTCAGTGATGAAATCTTACGGGTTAATCAGGGCTGGCAAGTCCCGCAAGTCGTGTGGGTTCCCTGGAAGTTAAATCTATATACCGCCTGGAAAGTCCCATGACCACTTCCGGGTGAAGTTACGAGGCTGTAAAACAGGAAAGGAATTTTTCGTTTATCTGTTTGAGAGAAGGAATATCAGAAAGCTGCCAGGGCTTCCTGTTCATCCCTATAAATCCCCAGGTACATCTCCAGCCCGGTCATTTTGAGCACTTCCTTTACCTTGGCGTTCGGGTTTACCAGCTTCAGGTTAGGGGAGGCGTAGCCGCCTTCCCGAATTCCTCTGAGGGCCTCCCGCTGATCCTGTTCGCTCAATTCCTTGCTCAATATCTTATAAAGGTTGTTCAGCGACCGGATGCCGGCGCTGCTCATAAACGGCACCTCGCTGAAATTGATCACGAAATACCTGGCACCGTCCCGGTGAGCCTCCTCCGAAGCAGAGTCAAATTTTCCCTGACCGGCGGCGTCAAAATTTCCCTTCAGCCGTAATACCGCCACTTCCGCCCTTCCATTACTGTTTGCTACTGCTATTTCCATGTTTTCCTCCATTAAAAACCCGAGGGACAGGCAATTTCGGATAGTTTAATTGATCCATGATTTATTGTATCACAATGAGGATAAAATATACCTGATTAGTATAATTAATTATAGATAGATAATATGGTTGTTAAAAATCGGGTTGTGGTATTGGTCTGGATGGATACATGCAAGGTTAGATTTTTATCCGGTTTGTTGTCTTTTGAGGAATTGTGCTTTTGAACCAGTTCCAAATCTGATCTAAACATTTTCTGAATAAGTATTTACTAGGATTCCTGTCAGAACACTTATTTGTACATCTATCTTTACTCGTTGAGAGGGAAATCACATGCAAAGGAAATTACTGCCATTAATTGTTTGTTTTTCATTCCTTGTTTCAGCCTGCGCGGTAGCCGAACCGGCGGGGACAGAAATTGGACTGGCAGATTCCCCTGAAGTAGTAATCAAGGAGGCTGTCGGGGGAGTTGAGGATGTCTTTAGCGAATTTTCAAGTACAGAAGATTTGGAATCTGGTTCGCAGGAATCTACGAACCAGGAAAACAGCGTTACATACTCGGTCGTTGACACCGGTCAGGGAAAATGCTACGACGACACGAACCAGATCGCCTGCCCTGAGGAAGACGAGACTTATTACGGGCAGGACGCGCAGTATAAAGGAGAACAGCCGGTTTACGTAAACAACGGTGACGGTACCGTCAGCGACCGCATCACAGGTCTGATGTGGGCTGATTCACCGGACTTGAACGGCGACGGTTTGATCGATGTGAATGACAAACTGAGTTACCGGGAAGCCCTGGATGGAGCTGAGGGCTTTGACCTCGGGGGATACAGCGACTGGCGTCTGCCGTCCATCAAGGAGCTTTATTCGCTGATAAATTTTAATGGTCTTGATCCAAGCGGTCTTGATGGCGTGGACAGTGCCAGTCTTGTACCGTTTCTTGATGGCATATTTGAATTTGGATACGGCGACACGAACGCTGGTGAACGGCTGATCGACGCCCAGTTTGCCACAACCACCAGTTATACCAGCACCACAATGGACGGAAACGAGACCATGTTTGGAGTCAATTTCGCAGACGGGCGAATTAAAGGGTATCCAGTTGGCGAGGCTGCAGGCGGGATGGGCGAAAAACTTTTCTACGTGCTGTACGTGCGCGGGAATCCGGAGTACGGCGAAAATGAGTTCCTCGATAACCAGGACGGCACCATCAGCGATATGGCGACCGGATTGACCTGGACTGAATTCGACAGTGGTGAAGCGCTCGATTGGGGATCTGCTCTGGCTTACTGCGAGGACCTGGAAGCCGGCGGGTATAGTGACTGGCGGCTGCCCAATGTTAAAGAGCTGCAGAGCATCGTCGATTACAGCCTGTCGCCTGATGCGACCGGTACTGCCGCTGTTAACCCGCTTTTCTCCTCCAGCGTGATATCCAATGAAGCTGGGGAGACCGATTACCCGGCTTACTGGAGCAGCACCACCCATGCGAATAACCGCAACGGCGCATATGCAGCCTACATATCCTTCGGACGGGCAATGGGATACATGCATGGATCCTGGATGGATGTCCACGGCGCGGGCGCCCAGCGCAGCGACCCCAAAAGCGGCGACCCGCTTGAATACCCGCATGGGCACGGACCACAGGGCGACGCTATCAGGATCATTAACTACGCCCGCTGCGTGCGAGGCGGGGTTGAACAGGTTGAGGGTGCAAATCCTGGCGAAGTTGAATTGGATGAGGCCGCCAGCCTGGAAAATAACCAGCCTGGATTAAGCCAAAGACTGCCTGCTGGCGGAGTTCCACCCGAGGAATCGCTCCAGGCTTGTTCCGGGTTGAGCGAAGGCAGCGCCTGCCAGTTCAGCGCACCACACGGGATGGTATCAGGCGTTTGCCTTCCGATCAGTTCCCAGCTGGCATGCATCCCCGGAGACGGGCCGGGTCGCAAGGGCGGTTCTCCTCCATGACAGCGGGCTGGTTTACTGGCTTGTTGAACCTTTGACGTATTTGTCGAAGAACTGCAGGGTGCGGAACATTGCGTCTCCAAAACTGGTGGAGATATTGTGGTCGTCCCCCTTGTACTCGAAGTATTCCACAACGCCTCCAGCCTGGATAATCTCTTTTTCAAGCGCGCTTGAGAATGTCAGCGGTACGCTTTGATCCTCAGTCCCGTGGTGGAGCTGGACCGGTCCCGACAGGTCCTCCAGGTAGGTGTTGGCGGAGATCGAATCCCAGAATTCCGGGTTCTCTTCAAAAGTGCCGAACTGCCCCACAAGTGCGTCCCGCCAGTTTCTTGCCCTGGCGGCGGCTGTTGGGTTTGAAGATGTGGAGGGTCTGCGCCACCTGGTCAGCAGGTCTGGGTAGGAAGCCACAACCCCTGCCCAGATCACACCGGCTTTGATGTCCTCTGATACCACCATGGAGCGCAGGGTAATATACCCGCCCATTGAGTGACCCCACATTCCGATCCGGTTTGGGTCAGCGTCTGGATATTTTTTCATCGATGCGACCGCGTTAAGGATGTCAATCGTGTAATCCGGGTATCCGTAAGCGCCGCGCGCTTCGCCTTCTGAAAACGCATGCCCTCGGTAATCCGAGCGGAAAACGATGTAGCCGTGCATGGCGATATCATTCACATAAGCCACATATCTCTCAGTGGTGCGGTACTGGTCGGGCGGGATATACCCGTGGTTAAAGATGATTACCGGCCAGCCGGTAGGCGGTTTTTCCCCGAAAGGCACGGTCAGCAGGGCATCGATCTTCAACCCCTCAGACATGTAAGAGGCGATATAGCGGTTGTAATTCAAGCCTGGTTCAAGCACCTCTTCGATCACAATCTCACTGCCTGGGAAGTCTCCCTGGCGCAGGTATTCAATCGTGAGCGGGTGGGGCGGCGTCGCTGATGGCAGGGGTGTAGGAAGGGGTTCTGTAGGCTCCGGTTCAGAGGCGGTGCTGGTTCGGGTTACCTGTGGTGGGGGCAGCGCACCTGCCTCCGGCGCAGAGGTATCCATAGGGGTGTTACTTGTGGTAACTTCGGACGAATTTCTAGAAAGGATAGCGTCAGTTTCCGCTGTCGGCTGGACAGTAAAATCGGATGAGGCGGAGCCTGTGCTGCAGGATGAGATCAGGCTTCCGACGATTATTAATATGACAAGAATTGTCTTAATTTTCATAATTGACCCGATTATATCCAGTTTGCTACGGTCAGTGTCTAAATAAGTTATTAGAAATTGAATGGGCTGTCATTTCGGCGCGCGAAATACACATGCCTCAGTGGGAATAATGGCGTATCGAACAACCTCTTGAAGCTGCATGGAGGCTTCGGTCTTATGGGATGGTTCCCAAAATGCAGCCCTGCATTTAACAGGGGTGACTATTTAAAGAAGATTATATTTCTGGTCAGGTTTCCAGTTTTGACCAAAAGCCTTAACCCCCGGAAGAGTCCTGACTGTCTTCGGCGTCCAGGATGCCCATCACCTCGTCCGCATAACGGTTCTGGCGCAGCAGCATCGCCATAATCTTCATCGGGCGGTCGATGTGGTTGAAAAAGGTCCTGTACCCGGCGCACAGGTAGTTCAGACCTGCTTCCCCGTCCGGCGTTTCGATAAATCGGTTGCGCGGGCAGCCGCCGTGGCAGGCGAAACGCACCTCGCAGTCCAGGCAGTACTGGGGCAATGTGTCACGCTTATCCGTCCCGAATTTGCGCTGCTGGTCGCTGGCGACTAGTTCAAGCATGTGGGTCTCTTTAATATTGCCCAGAAAGTAATCTGGCTCCACAAAATGATCGCAGGAATACAGGTCGCCGTTGTGCTCCAGCACCAGGGCATCCCCGCAAGTCTCCCGGTGGATGCAAAGGGAAGCGCCCTGTCCAACCCAGGAACCTAGGGCAGAATCGAACATCTGGACGAACACTTTACCGACGTCGTTTCGCACCCATTCGTCAAATATTATGCTCAGGAATCTGCCCCATTTTTCGGGATTCACCGAGCGCTCGGTCACCAGGTTGCCTTCCAGTTTGTACAGCGGTCTGCCGGAACTTTTAGCGGACAGGATTTCCCTTTCGCCCTGTGCGGGTAGATCACTGCCGGGTTTGTCTTGAAAACTGCGGTCTCCCCAGCCCCGGTTAGCGATCGGCAGGGTCTCCGGGGTAGCTCTTTCCACGATCGGGATAAACTGGATAAAGTCTGTCCCGACCTGGTCCCGGAAGAAGCGGTAAACATCCAGCGGGTGGTCAGCGTTAGCCGTGTGCACCGTGCACAAAATGTTGAAATCGACCTCGTGCTTTTGAAGCAGTCTGGCAGCCTGCATCACTCTGTCAAAGGTGCCCTCCCCGCTTTTATCCACGCGATAGGCGTCGTGCATCTCACGGGTTCCGTCCAGGGACAACCCCACCAGGAAATGATTTTCCTTGAAAAAAGCGCACCAGTCGTCATCCAGTTTGGTGCCGTTGGTCTGGATACTGTTTTCGACCCGCATCCCCTTGCGGGCGTATTTATTAACTAGACCCATGCAGCCCTGGAAGAACTCCAATCCCATCAGGGTTGGCTCGCCGCCCTGCCATGTGATTGTCACCTGGGGCGCCAATTGGGACTCAATGATCTGTTTGACATACGCCTCCAGCACATCCTCTTTCATTCGGAAAGGGCTGCCGGGATAGAGAGCCTCTTTGGAAAGGAAAAAGCAGTACTCGCAGTCCAGGTTACAGATTGCGCCGGTCGGCTTCGCCATTACGTGGAAGTGAGATGGGGCATTTACAGGGCGGTTTTTTGGTTTTGTCAGGGATGCGTATGACGCCATGAGCGGATTCTCGGAATACGATTATTTTTATTTTAGATGAGTGATTGCTGTTGTTGGCGAATGTGAAAATTTTCCCAATTCATAGTTCAAATTCACGCCAGTGTTTAATGATGAGCACCACCATCCCATAGATGGACCAGATGAAAATGACCGTTAAAACAAGGGCGGTAACTGCTGTTATCGTCCGGAAGCGGATCTTCCAATTGCTTGCTCTCGTTTGCATTTCTGCAAGCTCACTGTCCAGGTTGGACAGGTCAAGACTGGTTTGCTTCAAACGGTCGTTTACCTCGCCGGCAGCTGCGGACACCTTGCTAACTGCAGAAGCGGCTCCGTCTCTAAACTCCTGGATGTCAGCAGCTAGCTGGTCAACGCTGTCCTGAATTTCTAGGATATCCTCGCTGAGAGTCTGAACTTTCTTTTCGTCCGGCTTTGGCATGTTGATAAAAGGAATATCATTTACTGCCCTGTACAGATCCAGGGCGGTCTCAATTGCGGTGCGTATTGTGTCGAGTGTTTCGGCAATGCTATCTGCTGTGTCTATAATCTTCTGCTCTTTTTCTGGGGGCAGCAGCGTCAGTATCAGTCCTTTGTTGGATACATCTTGGGCGATTTCGTCAACAGCCGATTCTATTTCTGAAACCACCCCCTGAATTTCGTCAACCCTTTCATTCAGCCGCTGAGCACCTTTACGTCCTGCGGAGGATAAGTCATAAACGCCATCCATCAGGGTGTCATTCGCCTCAATCGCTATGCCGCGTCCATACCATACCCCAACGGTCGCAGTCGCTGCCAATAGCAGGACTAAGATGCTGATGACAATAGCCGCAATTGCCCAGATCCTGCGCCCTACACTGGGTGAAGAATTTTGCTCCATGCTGTTTTCACCTCCTAATTTTGACAGTATTCTGGCTTTACCGATCCTTATTAAGTAATCAAAGGGAATGAAAACAATTATAGCATTTGGGCAAGCTTTGAACCGCTTGGATTGCGGCATGGATGTTGCAGCCTCATGGGTAACCTGGCGCTGTTGTTATTTCCGCCAGGAGAGGTCCTTATTTAAGTACGTTGTAGTTGCGCAGACAAATGACTGTAAGAGTTGAGACTGACATCCCTTCAGCCGACACGGGAACTCCACCCGGAACGCGATTGCTTCCGGTTCCGGGCTGGGCGCTTTTCCTGTGCCTTGTATTTGCGCTGGTAGCTGGTTTAGCGCTGATGAACGGACCGGACTTGCTGGTCAGCTATGCAAACCGGTTTGATGGCGGCACCTGGTCAATCCCGAGGCCGGGCTTCGCTCTCCCGATTCTGAATGCAGAGTTGAACTTGAGTCGTTATATGGACGATCTGGAACGGAGCCTGGCGGAAGAAACATGGACGGTTGGCAAACCAGTTTTTTTGGCGCCTTTGTTGGATGCCGGTTCAGAACTGCTTCCCGGAATCGGGTGGTTGCAGAATGCAGCCAGCGAGGGGGATTTGTTTTCCTTCGAACCGGCTCCTCTAACGAATTTACTGGGTACCCTCAATGCCGTTATCCCCGAGCATGACCGAATCCAGGCTGTGATTGACTTGGAGGTGTGGGAGTTTCTCAATCCGGATATCACCTCCGAACTGCTGAATGCCGGTTTGTGGATCTGGCCCAATTCCGCCGAGTTGCACGATGCGCTTGGTCAGTATTACCTGAACCGGGACATGCTTTCACCGGCGGAGGCGCAGTTCAAACAAGCGCTGAACGGAGACAGCGAGCTGGCGCTGGTGCGAAATAATCTAGGTGTCGCTTTAATCTCGCGCGGGTCATTTCCAGAAGCGGTCCAACACCTGCGGAAGGCCGCGGAATTGGACCCGGGGAATGCGCGCGTGTTTTTCAATCTGGGGGACGTTTACCTGAAAAGCGGCGAACTGGAACAGGCGGCTGAGGCATTTCAGCGCGCAGTTGATCTTGACCCGCAGCTTCCCGGAGCATGGACTCTGCATGGTATTACGAATTTGTATCTTGAGGATTTTGAACAGGCTCAAGCCTCTTTTCTCAATGCGCTCGCCGAGGACGCCCAGGATTATTCCGCCCGGCTGGGATTGGGAGTGGTCGCTATGAGCCAGGAACGATATGAAGAAGCATATAAACATATGGAGGCGGCAAGTAAAGCCTTACCTGCGGATGCGGTTATACGCCTCTACCTCGGGCAGGTACTGGAAAATCTGGATAAACCGCAGGATGCGATCATCGAATTTGAGCGTGCATTGCTTCTCAGCGATGATCCTGTCCTGACCGGTATGTCGTATGCCCATCTGGAAAACTTGCGCCGCGCTTTATCCGCGGGTAACCATAAAGAAGGAGGTGGCGAGAACGAATAAAACAGAATAAAAGTGATTGACTTCTCTGCACAGGTGAAGGGCCGGATTATCCCTTGCGGAGAACCCTTCAGCCGATCGTTATTTTTCGGTTGAAAGGTGGAAACTGGTGGGTGACACCTTCCGGCTGGCGTTCACCCGTTCATTCATCTGCAACAGCGAGCTCGCGCTCGCAGCGTTTGCCCTTTCAAAAGCGGAGTTTTGCTGGCTTGAGATGGGGATAAATCGCATAAAACAATATCGCAGGTCAACTGATCTGGGTTGCCTGCACTGGAGGAATACCAGATGAAAAAAACCCGCATAGCCGTAATCTTTCTGGTCATCGTCCTGGCTTTGATGATTCCCATTGGTGTGTTCGCTTCGTATGATGTTTACTACTGCAGTTGGAACGCGAGCCCTGGGGGAGATGGAAGCTGGAAATACCCCTGGCTTTGCTCCAACTCAGCCGAGTTCGACGACATCGTTGATGTAATCTGCTACGACAATGGTGGCGACGCAATCCTGTATGAGAAAGTTCCAAGCGGTTATTACCGCCATGTGATTCTCTGGGGCGGGGCGAGCGACTGCGGTGTCGAGTCATCCGTTTTCTATTACGGCTACCCGCCGCACACCGGCTTAACGTTACCTCCACCGCTGATGATAAGCGGAGCGCTGGTCATCGGATTGTCCCTATTTGCGGTCGGGCTGGTGGTATACCGCAGACGGTTAGCCAACTGAGATTAACGGGCTGATTGTGCCCCGCGCGTCAGTGCGGGCACAATCAGCGAATCTTTATCCCGGTAAGGAAAATTGAATAGAAATTATTTTCGCTCATGCATCAGTCTGGGGCTGATGCTGATAGGATCCCTGTTTGTGCTTGGAGCCGTAATGTACGGGACGAGTTATGCGGTCTCTTCGTATGTGATTGTTGAGCCGGAGTATCTGCAGTCAAACGTGACCCCTACTATCGGGTATTATGCCCAGCTCCCGGAGCCATCTCCCTATCCCCAGAATCAGGCTGGAGACAATACCGGAGAAGTGCTGTACGAATCCCGGTCTGCAGCGCTTGAGCCAGAGGAATCCTCTGAAAATATTGTCCTGCTGCCGGTGGTTGGGGGTCATGGAAATTCGGACCAGACTGAAGAGGACGCTTCAGCGCGGTCTATCAATGTGGAAGAAATGATTCAGAGGCAGGAGGCGGATCTCCTGCCTGTTGATGCGGATGTCGCAATCCTGTTTCCCACCTCAACGCCAACACCGCTCCCAACACAGGCGGTTCTCGAACAGGAGAATGAACAGGGTTCCCAAACGGAACAAAGGGAGTTGGAAACCCCTGCTGTGAGCCCACAGGAACCCCAACCCGAACCAGTTTCACCAACCCCGCAACCGGAGCCGGTTAAATCCGAACCATCCCAACCGATTGTGCGCCTGAAAATCCCAAGGCTTAAAGTTGAGCGCGCGGTGGTGGAGATTGGAGCTCACCCTGAGAAAGGCTGGGATACCGATTCGTTATTTGCCACTAAAAACCGCTCCGACCTAGTCGGACACCTTGAAGGCTCTGCTCTGCCGGGAGAGGGCAGCAATATCGTGCTTGCAGGACATAATTACGACTGGGGGATATTCCAGTGGAACGGCGTGTTTTATAACCTGAGGCAGCTGAAACCGGGTGACAAGATTTTTGTTTTTACCCAGGGTGGGGAAAGGCACACCTACTTTGTTAACCAGGTTAAAGAAATTCCATTTAAAAGCGGAAGTGAAGAAGAGCTTTTCAAGCATGCAAAGCACCTTGGACCGACTGAATCCGAGCGTCTTACCCTGGTTACCTGCAGCGGTGCGAACTTATTAAACTGGAATAAGCGCGTTTATGTGATCGCCTACCCGGAGTAGGGAGAAGTTCCCGAGTACCATTGATTAAGTGCTGGGTAATTGCTGTTTCATCAACGATATTTTCTTGGGTGGGAATTACTTATAGGTTATGATTAATCTAGAAAATGTCTACCGAAAACAATATATTGAGAGTTTCCCAAAAATTTGCCTTAACATATGAATTGTTTTATTCTTTCCATTTTCATTTAAGAAGTTAAAATGGCGCAAAATCAGCAATCCCTCCAAGAAGAATCCCTCGACCCTGAAGATTGGAATGCGATGCAGGCGCTCGGCTGCCGCATGGTGGAAGATATGCTTGAGTACACTCGCACTGTGCGTGAACGACCTGTCTGGCGGCATGCCCCGGATAAGGTTAAAGCGAATTTCAGGCGACCTCTCCCACTTGACCCGCAGCCAACGGAAGAGATCTATAAGGAATTCCTTGATTATGTGCTCCCGTATCCGGTCGGAAATGACCACCCGCGCTTCTGGGGCTGGGTATTCGGTACGGGCACGGTGATGGGCGCCTTTGCCGAGTTCCTGGCTGCAGGGATGAACACCAATTCCGGCGATTTCGACCACCACAGCGGTATCCTGATAGAGAACCAGGTGATGGAATGGCTGAAGGAACTGATGGGTTTCCCGGCCGACTCCAGCGGCACCCTTACCAGCGGCTGCTCAGCTGCCAACCTGATTGGACTGGCTGTAGCCCGCAACGCCGGAGCCGGCTATGACCTGCGCAGAGAGGGTGTCCGCCAATCTGCGGAACCGATGGTTCTTTACGCCTCGGAGGAAATCCACAGCTCTGTCCAGAAGGCGGTTGAAATTCTGGGTTTGGGGAGCGAAGCCCTGCGCCGCATTCCCTGTGACGACCGCTTCCGGATCGATCTCGAAGCGCTCCAGGCGAGCATCGACCGCGACCGCCGGGAGGGTTTCCTGCCGTTTAGTGTTGTCGGCGCAGCCGGGACGGTCAACACCGGCGCAGTTGATGACCTAGAAGGCATTGCGGATATATGCGCAGAAGAGGATCTGTGGTTTCATATCGACGGCGCATTTGGTGCCTGGGCGAAAATTGCCCCAGAGGAGAGCCACGTGCTGAAAGGCATGGAGCGGGCTGACTCGCTCGCCTTCGACCTGCACAAATGGATGTACATGCCCTACGAGATAGGCTGTGTGCTTGTCCAGCACGAGAAGCAGCACCGGGAAACATTTTCCCTGACGCCGGCGTACCTGGAGAAAAAGGGGAATGGGCGCGGATTGAGCAGCGGTGCGATCACATGGTTTACTGACTATGATTTCCAGCTTTCACGTGCGTTCCGTTCGTTGAAAGCCTGGATGTCGCTCAAAGAGCACGGCATCCGAAAATACGGACGTTTAATTAAGCAGAATATTGACCAGGCTCGCCACCTTGGCGAGTTGGTCATAACTGCTCCCGAGCTGGAATTGGCTGCGCCGGTTAACCTGAACGTGGTCTGCTTCCGTTTTGTTAAACCAAATATCGGCTTAGAGCGGTTGAACGAAATTAACAATGAGATTCTGCTGGAACTGCAGGAGGGCGGCATTGCGGTGCCTTCCAGTACGATCTTAAACGGCAAGTTTTTCCTGCGGGTAGGTCACACGAACCACCGCACAAGACGGGAGGACTTTGATATTCTGGTGGAAGCGGTGTTGAAAATCGGAAATCAATTGAGTACGTGAACGACCACTTCGATCGCTTCCGCAAGCCCCTTCGTTTACCCCAATTCAAGCCTTTATAAATCAACCCCATTACTTTCCATCATCCATCTGGAAGAGATACTCTCAGCTGTTATTTTTTTCGAGTTCGTTTCAAATACTCGCTTTTCATTTAGATCCTTGCGGTTAAATGCTGCCAGAAAGTACGTTGCTGGTTATCGCAAGGGATTGAAGTTGGATCTCAGGTCGCTGTTGAAGCCGTTCAGCTGGTGGATGCGATTGTGTTAGGGATCTCTAGGAAGCTGGACGGTGCTGATGACCATCTTTACACCCGGTTCAATTCTCTGTAAAACTTTTAAAGGTGTAAGCCGCTATAAAAAAATTTGGGAGGGCGTTTGAATTTGTTATAAGAAATTACCTTTATTTCAGTGCAGCAAACCTGGGGGATTTGCGCAACCAGGTTTAAATATTTCTAAAAGCGTGTGGTAAACTAAATCAGGATATAGAAATCAGAAGGACACGCTGCTCATTTCCATCTCAGTATCGTTGACCCGAATGGGTGTGCTTTAATTAATAACTTTGGTTGGGTTTCCTGTCAGCGTTTTGGATATTCTAACAGGAGGCTTCTGTGACTTCGGTTGAGATTGATCCTCTTCCCCCCGACTATCAAAAAGTCCTCACGTACGCGCAACAATTGCATAATATCGATGTCGTGCTGCTGGAGCAGCTTAAGGGTGGGCGAACAGCCGCACATTTGTATCTGGCCAGTGTTACCCAGGAGAGGGAGCAACAGCTAAAACATTTCGTCCTCAAGATCGATCGAATCCAAAAGTATGCCGATCAGAGTGAAATTACCCTGCATAAACTTGCCTCAGAGCAAGCACCAGGGGATTTCTCGCAGGTGCATATCGCTGATTTGGTATTTGAATGTATGCACGGGGAATTTATCGCACTGTTTTATGATGTTGCAGGAGGTTCACTGCTTCAATATCGCCCTGTTGCATATTATCAAAACCAGGACCAGCTTGAAAAGATTTTTAGGATAACGAATGAGCTGGTGCTGGAAGAATGGAACGCGGCTGCTGGATATGCTCAGGCGGTCTTCCCCCAGGAATTGCTGCAGCAATGGCTGGGTTACCGCCTGACACCCCAGGGTTATATCAAAGGGTTTCTGGAAAGCAACCTGAATATTGACCCTGATATACCCGGTTTCCTAATCAATGGCAGCGTGTATCCGAACCCTTTTCATTATGGAAGGGAACCTGCACTATGGGAAGGAGTTAGGCGCATTGACAGCATCAGAGGTCATCAACATGGCGATCTAAATCTGGGTAATATTCTGGTGAAGTTCAACCGCCAGAACAAGAACCTGGATGGGATATATCTAATCGATTTTTCGCTCTATAACGAACGGATGCCGCTTATGTATGACTCGCATTACCTGGAGATGTCATACTTGTTATGCGAACTGGATCATACCCCCATCCATAAATGGGTAAGTCTGGTTACTCTTTATGCTGAGGAAGAAACCCCGCTAACCAGCCAGGTGCCTGTAGAATTAGCCGGCGCTTGCGGAGTGATAAATGAAGGGAGAAAATATTTTCGGGATTGGTTGAATCTTAACCATGCCAGTCTGGTCGATGATCTCTGGGGGCAATTCTGGCTGGCGGGAGTTGCAGCTGGTTTAAATTTCTGTAACAAACGGAGCCTGCCCCCATTCGAACGGTTAGCCGGGTTGATCTATGCTGCAGCCCATCTGAAGCGCTTTTTTACTGAATTCGGCATCAAATTGCCGGTTAATGTCAGCAGTATTTATGACCGCGACCAACCCCCTGAATTTGTCCTTGCATCAGACCGCGATCGTGCAATTTCCGATAAGGACAACGAGCTGCCCTGTGAGATTCAAGGATCATTGACAGACAGGTATCTTCCCGTTGGAGGGGATACTCTGGTCGGTAGAAAATCCGAGGTCGAAGCGGTTACGCAATTGTTGGAGCAGAATCGGTTAGTGACATTAAACGGACCGGGCGGCATTGGTAAGACCCGTCTGGCGCTGGCGGTTGCAGACGGGCAATGGGAAAAATTCTGCCACGGTGTTTATTTTGTACCTTTGTTGCCTGTCCGATACCCATCCGGGGTTGTCCCTGCCATCGCTGGATCCCTCGGGTTGAATTTCCTGGAAGGACGCACACCTCAGGACCAACTTCTCGATTACCTGCGTCCTCGCAATCTGCTGCTTGTTCTGGATAATCTGGAGCAGTTGTTAATAGCTGGTAAGTCAGCTGAAACAGTCGAGATTATTGAAAGGTTGCTGTTTGCAGGACCGGATCTCAGATTGCTGGTGACTTCCCGGGAACTACTGCGGATTTCTGGCGAAAAAGCGTTTATGGTCGAAGGTCTTCCCTTACGCGAATTGGAGACTGGAGGGGATGTGTTTGAGGAAAGCGCGGCGGATTTATTCTGTTTAAGAGCCAGAAATGTTAACCCCTCTTTTAAATTGGATGTGGGAGAGAATCGGAAGCTTGTTCAGCAGTTCTGCCAGAAAGTGGAGGGAATGCCGCTGGCGATTGAATTGGCAGCCTCTCAACTGCGCATCTTAACCCTGGAAGATATATCAAACCGGATCGATGCCAACCTGGATGTACTAGATTCAGGTCTTCGTGGTGAAAGAGCGCGCCACGCAAGCATCAACGTGGTTTTTGAAGCCTCCTGGCAGACGCTTACAAATGATGAGCAGAAGATTTTTTCCCGCCTGGCTGTTTTTCGAGGCGGTTTTACTCTCGAAGCAGCTTTGCAGGTTGCACATGGATCGTTAGCTCAACTGTCGCAATTGATTGATAAATCTTTAATTTCGAGAGATTCTGAGAATCGGTATGCAATGCATGCCCTCATCCAGATGTTCGCAGCCCGGAAGTTGGTGGAAATGCCGGGGGAATGGTCCTCCACCCAAGAAAACCATTTCCGATATTATCACGAACAACTTCACAATGCTGTTCTGCTCTGGCGTGAGTCATCCGATACAGGTCTGATTGATCAAATTAAACCTGAAGTGGATAACCTGCGGATTGCCTGGATCTGGATTTCAGGACAACAGGATTGGAATCGGACAGCGGATTTTTCAGAAGATTTATGGCATTTACTTAAAGTGCTGGGGCGGTTACCAGAAGCTATTGAAATGCTTTGTGAAGCACTCCAGGCTGGCCGGTCAGCGGATCCGTCTGCTGATCCGATTTATATGGCTCGCTGGGAGCGGCATATCGGGCAGGCTCATTTGTGGTTAAGTCAGCTCAATGAGGGCAATGTACACTTTAGGCGGTCGTTGTCGCAAATGGAATGGACATTGCCTGATAGCAAAGTCGGTCTTGCATATGGGATGGCAACTCAGGCTGTGATTCAGCTTTTACATCGTGCCTTTCCAAGCTTCTTCATCGGGAGGTTGGCTGAGAAGCAAGCTGAAATTTGTGAGGCGTTTATTGTGTATGAAAATATTACGATGAGAGCCGGGGTAGAGAGTGACACATTTATCAGCTCGTACTGCGGGTTGCGATCCCTTAATCTTGCAGAATCAGCAGGACTGAACGCCGAAATGGCCCGGGCATATACTACAACCGGGTATATGCTGGGTCTTGTGCCGTTACGCAGAATGGCGGAATCGTATCTAAGAAGATCTCAAAAGCTGCTAAGGAGAGTATACACTGCTGAAAGTGACATGTGGATATCACTAATGTTGGGTTTTTATCATTTCGGCTTAGGTTCTCTCGATACCGCTGAAGACAGTTTTCAGCATACAGCTAAGCTGGCTGGTGATCTTGGTAAGCACTGGGAAAAAGAGATTGCCTGGACTCAGCTATTCATTATTGCACTGGTGAAGGGGGAATGGAATCGCAGCCTTGAATTTGTGAAGCGCATTGCGATATCTGCTCAGAAAAGAGGTGATGCTGGCTTCCTGGCTGCTGTCATTTACTGGGAGGCGACTGTAAAGTTATATCGCGGCGAAATGGATGGTGTGATCCAGTTATTGGAGGAATCCGCTTCTGCGCCCAGTGATGTGATGATGGTCTTTGACTGGCTGGTGCTGCGGTCGTCATTAGCCACAGCTTATGTACGCTTGGGTGATTTTGAATCAGCTGTTCTGGAAGTTAAAGAGCTGGAAAGATTACTTGCTGGTATTTCCCGGCCGTCCGGCCCTGGTTACATATTTGGATATTTGGGAACCGCCAATGTATATCTTGAATTAGCTGAGCTGGAAATGGATGAGGAAAAGCGCAGTGATTATTTAATTCATACAAAACAAGCCTGCAAAAGGCTTCTGGCATTTGCCCGCTTGTTTCCATTCGCCATGACGCAATCCTGGCTGTGTCGTGGTAGATACGAGTGGCTTATCGGGAAGCAAGATAATGCACTTCAGTCATGGTCTAAGAGCCTGTCTTATGCAACCGAAATGGATGTTCGCTACCAGCAGGGACTTGCGCATTATGAAATCGGTAGCCATTTAGCTGCTGGTGAAATAGGCCCTGACGGGAGCGGAGCATCGGCCCACCTGCAGCGTGCCTACCAGATTTTCGCTGCCCTGGATGCGGTTTATGATCTCAATCGGACAATAACTGGACTTGAAAAATTAGGGGTGGATTCATAACTCCCTCTGACAGATATCCTTCCGGCGAACTCCGAGATCGCGAAAACTTTCTTCAATTGGCATTTTCTCGTATGCCCGGCATGAAAATTGTTCAGGGATGATTTCGGTTACCGTTGATAAAATGGATTTTTGGCGGGTATCCTTTAACGGTTTCTGTAAACGGGAGAAATAACTGGTCAGCTTGCGCTTCCGGAACCGATTTCCAGCGTTTCTTTATTGGTATACGCCAGGATCAGACCCGCCAGCATGACCAGCGGAAACAGAGCAAGTGAAATCTGGAAAGAAAGCGCGCTGGCCAGGATTGACAACAGAAAGGGGACAACAATCCCGCCTGCCGGGATGCCCAGCTTGAGAACGCCCAAAGCAGTACCTGACATCTCGGGATATTTGAGACCGGTCAGGGTGATGATCAGGGGGAAAATAATTGCAATGGTGCCGCCGGAAAGAAACAGCAGGACGTATGTAAGTGCAGAGAGCGGCGGAGTGAAGAACAGCGCCCCTATGCAGAGTGCGGTCAGCCCGAAAGTGATCAGAATGGATTTGTACAAAAGCTCTCTGCGGGTGAACAGCCCCAGGATCAGCCTGCCGGCTGCGACACCGCCAAGGAAAACGATCAGGCCGAGTTTGGATGTAACCTGGGTGAACCCGTGAAATTCCATCAGGAAGCTGGTGATCATCCCAACCAGGGCTAGCTCGACCCCGACTGCGCAGGCTGCCAGGGAAAAAAGCACCAGGAGCGGCTTCTGGTTTTTTAGAAAATTGAATCTGCGTCGCAGGCTTTCGCCTCTGGATGCCTTATCGGATCCCTGCGAGAGGACGAAAATAATTGCAAGGAATAGAACAGCCGCGGCTGACTGCACCATACTTTTTCTCCAGTCCATTTGCAAGAATATCAGGTAGAGTGCGATCAGCAGTTCGCCGAATGTCACGAAAAAGTGGTTCACCGATATGACCAGGCTCTGACGCCTTTTATAAATTTCCAGCAGCAGCGGGTCTACAGCGCCTTCGTATCCGCCGATTCCTAATCCAATGGCAAGCATGATTATCAGGTTGAGAATGAACGGGTCCTGGTAGTAAAAAAGAGCAAAGGATACCGCCAGGATCAGGCTTGCGCCTGCCAGCAGTCTTGTTTTCTGTACGCTGTCTGCAAGGGATCCCACCGTCACTACTGAGATGACGAAACCTACGTTCTGGATTGAGACCATCAGCCCAATCTGTGAAGGTGTCAGTCCGATGTTGCGGGAGGCTGCCCCGATAATGGCGGTGCCAACACCCAGGAAGAACATCGCGCCGAAAGCGCTCAAGGTGAGGATGGCTCGATTGCGAATCATGGAGAAATTCCTTTGTGGTGAAATTTTATTAATCCTGCATGAACTCGGGAATATTACCATACATCCACACGGTGCGATGCACTTTAACAAGTGCGTTGCACCTGAAACAATGAGGAGAAAGTGCAACCCACCCTGTCCTGAGAGGCATTTACGAAACTCGGATATTTGGTTGATATAATTCCTTTTTGGCAGCATAAAACTTGCTATTCGTGTGGAGAATGGCTGAAACTCGATCGATAAACTAAAATAATACTATGGATTGAACAAAGGCTGTGATCCCGGAGGAACTGCGCCATCTGTGGTTGGAGATCGAGGGCTATTACCGCAAAACCGCTCTAGTGGGTGGTTTGATCGGATTGCGTAATTCGGACCTGGCAGGGATGGTCGTCGCGCGGGCTGCTCTTCGAAATAAGAGAAGCCGCGGCACCCATTTTCGCGAAGAATATTTTCTGGGAGAAAAACCCGCTGTACCGCTGGATTCGGACCAGATATAAAATGGGGATTTAACCCAAATCCCGCCATAAAAACAGGTATGGTTTTTGAATGGTATAAGCGCCATAAAAGAAAGGACGATATATGGAACCCTTAAATTACGAGTGGAATGCCAGGGATAAATGGCTGTACGGTCTCTCAATGGTTCCCTTCTTGGTTGTATTTTTTGGAACGGCATTTCTACTTTCAACTTATTCAATTTTTTTAACATTAATATTATTTGCGCTGTACCTGATCACAAATTTTTTCCAGGCGGGGTGCTGCATTGGATGCCCGTACCGCGGAAAATATTGCCCGGCATTATGCGGTGTGTATTTGGGAAATCTGCTGTCAGTCATTCTGTATAAAAACCGCCAGTTTGATGAGAAATTCTTCCGCCGGAACGCTGCCGCGGCTGAGATGATGGTGCTGATAACTGCGATTTTTCCGCTCTACTGGATCTGGCAATGGGGCTGGTATTTGGTGCTGGTTTATTTACTGCTTTTAGCGGCTCATGTTATTTTATTTATGCCAACCCAGTGTGAGAAATGCGGATACCGGAATATCTGTCCCGGCGGTCAAGCCTGGCAGAGCTGTCGAAAATATCTGTGGTTGAAGAATTGAATTTACTTGAATAAGCTCAATCTCTGACCCAATTACTTTGATTTAAGGTTTTTAGTTACTGTCGGGTTACCCAACCGATTTTTAAAAGCAAAAGGTTTAGTCGAATGGAGGTTTTTCAACGATATGAGTCCGGTCAGGTTATCTAAGTTAGAATCAGCTATGCGGGTTGCGCTTGATTACCATAAGGCATTGACAAGACAGGATCTAACAGGAATGATGAATGTTGTCAGCGACGACTGCACCTTCGAAAGCGCAAGTCCAGCACCTGATGGCGGATTGTACGCGGGGAAAGCAGTAATGACCTCTTACTGGGGGGAGTATTTCAAAAAAAGGGAACAGGTCAGCCGGGAAATCGAGGAGATTTTCAGCGTCGGAGAGCGCTGCGTATTGCGCTGGAAATCCACGTGGGTAGGCGCAGCGGGTGAAGAAAAGACCTCCCGGGGGGTTGATATTTTCCTGGTTGAGGACGGTGTTATCAAACAGATCCTATCTTATATCAAGGGGTAATCAGGTTGTAGATAATTGTAGTATTTCCTTTATGAATAACACTCTCGAAAACCTTCCCCACGATGGGTGTTGTCTACGCTGAATTGAGCATTTCTTCCCGTCTATTGAAACCAGTTTTTTAATCTTTTTGGGTTTAATGCACAACTATTATCCGCTGTTTGAATCTTCATAAGGATTAAACAGAATCTGCACAAGTTCTGCAGAATGTTTTTATAAAATATGGGAGATTCTTAGAGGGTGCACCACAGGAGTTATGGAGATATGTTAAAAAGGAAATCGTTCTGGATTATTCTGGTTGTAATAATTGGACTAGCTGCGGGCGGTTACTATTATTACACAACCCAAATCGCGCCATCAGAGGCAGCCCCTTCCGATGAGCCAGCCATGCAGACCGCAGTTTCACACCGCGGAGACCTGGTGGTTTTTGCCAGCGGCGCAGGGCAGGTCGTTCCCTATTCGGAGATCGGATTGGGATTTGATGAAAGCGGAACACTTATTGAACTGAATGTAGCGGAAGGCGGTCAGGTTCTAAAGGGGGACTTGCTCGCCCGTTTGCAAACAAAAGAATCCGAGGAATCCATCCAATCCACAATTGCTGAAGCGGAACTAGAAGTGATCATAGCCAATCAGGCGCTGGAGGAACTTTACAGCAATGCTGAGATCGAGCGCACTAATGCGCTGGCGGACATCAATCTCTATTCCGGGGAGGTTCGTGATGCCCAATATAACCTCGATAATTATATTATGCCGACATACCTGCAGGGATTGGATACGGTCGAAGCGATGGACTTGATGCGGCAAGGGCTGGATGAAGCCTTGGCTGCTTTTGAACCGTATAAATACCTTTCTTCAAATAACGCAACTCGCCAGCGTCTGCTTGAAGACCTGAATGAAGCTCAGAGCAATTACAACGCTGCAGTTCAGCGACTGGAATACGAATACGCCCTCGAAGTCGCCGAGGCGAATCTGAATAAAGCCAGGGAGGAATATGAAAAATACAAAGATGGACCTGCGCCGGATGAAATCACCCTGGCTGAAGCGGAACTGGAAAACGCACAGGCGAAACTCGCCCTTGCGAAGGAGACAAAGTCGGTTCTCGACCTGGTCTCTCCCATTGATGCCACCGTTTTGGAGGTCTCCGCGAATGTCGGCGAGGTGATTGGCAGCGACCCGATTATTGTCCTGGCAGATCTGAGCCAACCCACTTTGGATGTGTACATGGACGAGACGGATCTGGACAAGGTTTCTGTTGGTTATGAAGCGGATGTGGTATTCGATGCATTACCCGATAATACCTATACCGGGAAGGTGATCTCGATCAGCCCTGAGCTAGAAGAAGTTTCCAACGTGCAGGCGGTTAAAACCGTAGTTCAGTTAAACCCGGAAGATCTGGATCCAACGATGAATTTCCCGGTGGGATTGAACGCTACGGTGGACATCATAGCTGGTCGGGCAGAGAACGCGGTACTGGTTCCCATCGAAGCGCTGCGCGAGTTAGATCCAGGGGAGTATGCCGTGTTTGTAGTGGAAAACGGCGAGCCTAAACTGAGGGTTGTGCAGGTGGGATTGATGGATATCACTTTGGCCGAGATTATCTCCGGTTTGGAAGCCGGGGAGGTTGTATCTACTGGGATCGTTCAGGCAGTTCAGTAAATTAGATATGAGCGAAGATAACATTAACCGGCAAGATATGATTATCCACAGGGATATGATTATCCGCACCGAAAACTTGACCAAGATTTACGGAATGGGTGTTTCTGAAGTGCACGCTCTGGTCGAGGTGAACTTCGAGATCGCTGAGAATGAGTTCGTTGCGGTTATGGGGCCTTCTGGTTCCGGGAAAAGCACTTTGATGAACATCCTTGGTTGTCTGGACCGGCCAACTTCCGGGTCTTATTACCTGGCAGATGAGGATGTCAGCAACTTGAATAAAACTCAGCTGGCGGTAATTCGCAACCGGCGGATAGGGTTTGTTTTTCAATCTTACAATTTACTGGCGAACACCTCTGCCCTGGAAAATGTGATGCTACCCCTGCTTTACAAGCGGGATGATGGTCTCGATGAATCGCAGCAAAAACAATTTGCGTTGGATGCATTGGATGCGGTCGGATTATCCGACCGGGTCCATCACAAACCCCAGGAGTTGTCCGGAGGCCAGATGCAGCGAGTGGCGATCGCCCGGGCGCTGGTCAACCATCCTGTTCTCATACTGGCTGATGAACCTACAGGCAACCTGGATACCAGTTCCGGTGAAGAGATCATGGAACTGCTTCGCAAGCTGCATTCCGAAGGAAGCACGATTGTTATGGTCACCCATGATGACGAGATTGCGACGTTTGCCCAGAGAATCATCCACTTCCGGGATGGAAGGATAGAGAACGATAAAAAAAATGGAGACTTTGTTCCGGTTGGGGTGGAGGTACAAGGTAAAGGATGAGAATTTCTAAGGTCGTCCAGATTTCATGGAAGGGATTGTTAAAGAACAAGATGCGCTCCCTGCTGACCATGTTGGGGGTCATCATTGGGGTTGCGGCAGTAATCGTAATGATTTCAATAAGCGCTGGTACAGAAGCTACTATTGAAGAACAGATTTCCACTCTGGGAACGAATCTTATATTTGTATCGGCTAATTTCAGCCGGGGTGGATTCGGAAGGGGACCGGATCAGGGTGGTTCCACAGGATTGGTATATGATGATGCTTATGCCATCGCCAACCAGGTAGAGGGTGTTACAGGCGTTGTGGTTGAGATGCCTGGTGTTGAGACGGTTAAGTCGGATGGCGTGGTTATTGAAGAAGTATCCCTTTTAGGAACAACCCCGGATTTTCCTTCAGTCCGGGATATGCATATATCCACGGGTCGTTATTTTAATGAAGCTGAATTAGAAAGAAAACAGAAAGTCACAGTTTTGGGCGCCAGCCTTGCGGAAGAACTGTTCGGGGACCAGACTCCAGTCGGACAGATAATTACCGTAGGCAATACAAAATTAACCGTAATCGGTGTATTTTCTGAAAAAGGTTTGGTTGGCGGGTCTGATTACGATATGCGCCTGTATATGCCCATCACAGTTGTATTTCAAAAATTCACCCCATCGTTCTTCGCCAGAGTGCGTGGTGACCGGGTGAATTTGATCTATGTTGAATTGGACAATTCCATTCCGATGGAAGATATCATCCTGCAGATTGAGCTTCTGCTGGCAAAACGGCATGGAGTCAGCCTGGATGAACCCGATTTTGTTATTACTACCCAGCAGGACATTATTCAAACCCAGGAGGCAACGACAGAAGCTTTTCGGAATCTGCTTGCCTGGGTGGCGGCGGTCTCACTAATTGTGGGAGGGATTGGAATTATGAATATCATGCTGGTCAGTGTAACCGAGCGTACGCGCGAGATCGGTATCCGCCAATCGGTTGGCGCCAGTCCGAATGACATCCGCATGCAGTTTCTGGCGGAAGCGCTTTTACTGAGCCTTGTGGGAGGATTGATCGGTGTATTCGCTGGAGTGGGTGGTTCCTGGCTTTTTAATGAACTGGGCGGGATGCGCACTGTGGTGGTACCGGCATCAATCCTGCTCGCGTTTTGCTCTGCCGCTCTGGTGGGCGTTTTCTTTGGGTACTATCCTGCTAACAAAGCCGCCCAGCTCGATCCAATTGAAGCGCTTCGCCATGAGTAAATCTAAAAAATTAATTGGAGTATTAGTGTGAATAAAAAGTTTCTTCTTACAAGTATTTTATTACTGGTTTTGGTCGTGTCTGCTTGCGATTCGAACGCTGCGGATTTATCTACACAGGTTTCAGGAGCGGCTGAAACATCGCAGGGAGATGAAGGTTTACAAGGGGGTGGAGGGCAGCGAGAAAGCGATAATGGTGGACAGCAGCCCGCGAACCAGACTGAACAGGAAACCGGCTTCAACCGTGAAATGCCGCTTGCCATGACTCTGGCGCTGGGCACCTTTAAGCTTGAGGAAAGCGAGCATCCGGTCGATCCAGATCAGGCGGCCGAGATGTTGGTATTGTGGAAGGCAGCTCGCAGCTTGAGTGAGAGCGATAACACCGCGGCTGAAGAAATGGACGCTGTTATCAATCAAATCCAGGATGCCTTTAGTCCCGAACAGTTGGCTGAGATCGAAGAGATGGGGATTTCCTTTCAGGATATGCGTGCAATTGCCGAGCAGATGGGAATCGAACTGGGATTCGGCAGCGGGAGCTTTGGCGATCTCACCCCGGAACAGCAGGCGACCATGGAAGCAGCGCGCGAGAGCGGACAATTTCCGCGCGGTGGTTTTGGTGGGGATTTCCCTGGCGGCGGTCCGGGCGGTGGACCTGGAGGGGCTGGGATGAGCCCTGAGCGGCGTGAAACCGCGATGGCTGAGGATAGCGGATTTCAGAGAGTAAATCTGGGTCTTCCGCAACCAATTCTGGAAGGAGTGATTGATTTTCTCGAGGGCAGGGCTGGTTAAATTCTCAAAGATATTGTCTGGCTAACGGAATTTGAAAAGAAGGAGAATCGGGAACATTGCAAGGGCGTATTCTGGTCGTCGATGATGATCGCGAAGTGGTCAGATTAATACGCGCGTATCTTGAAGATGCCGGATTTGATGTCCTGGTCGCTTACAACGGCGAGACTGCTGTTCACATCATACGCAGCGAGTATCCTGACCTAGTCCTTCTGGATTTGATGCTACCTGACCGGGATGGCTGGGATGTTACCAGGACCATCCGGGCTGATCCGAAAGTCATGAACACGCCGATTATTATGCTGACGGCACGCGTGGATGATACCGATAAGATTGTCGGACTTGAGATGGGCGCGGATGATTATGTCACCAAACCTTATAACCCTCGTGAAGTGGTCGCGCGGGTTAAGGCTCGCCTGCGGATTCAGAGAGGAATTAATCTTGAAGATATCCAAAATGTGCTGGTCGTGAATGACCTGCGATTGGATATCCGCCGGCGGGAGGTCAGCGTGGGCGGCCGCAGGGTTGATTTAACGGCTACCGAATTCGAAATCCTGCGGGTGCTGATGGAAGGGGCAGGGTATGTGATGACCCGGGGTGAAATGATCCGGAAAGCTCTGGGCACCGAATACCTGGGGATTGACCGGACACTTGACAGCCATATCCGCAACCTGCGCGCAAAAATTGAACCCGATCCGCACAACCCCAGTTACATAATAACGGTTTACGGTGTGGGGTACAAAATACAACCGGGAGAAAACAAATGAACCGCCTTTGGGTCTGGATCAGCATTGTCATTATTGGGGTGGTTTTGATTGTTGCTTTGTCTCCATTCGCCTATCGGGAAATCTCGCGCAGTTTTGGACTTTCGGACCAGCTTGGCGCTGAAAAACCACCAGGAGAACCGCCTCCCGAATTACGAGAATCGATAGAGAGAAGAATATGGGTTGGTTTCGGTAGAACCATCATTTTAGGCTCGCTGCTTGCCCTGGCTGCCGGGATTCTTCTGACCCGCTGGCTGGTTGCGCCTTTGCACCAGATAGAGAAAGGCGCTGATGAACTCGCCCGGGGGCAATTTGATTACAGGGTGCCGGTAAAGGGCAGCTCGGAGATGCAGTCCGTGGCGGAATCGTTTAATCAGATGGCGAGAGAACTGGAACACCAGCAGAAATTACGCCGGGATATGCTGGCTGATGTCAGCCATGAACTTCGCCACCCGATCCATGTGCTGCTGGGCAGCCAGCAGGCGATTCTGGACGGTGTCTATCCGCTCGCCATGGAGGAAATTGACCGTTTGCTGGAACAAACCCGCAGCCTGTCCAGCCTTGTCGATGACCTGCATGAGCTAGCTCAGGCTGAAGCCCGGGAGCTCTCACTCCACATGCAAAAAACAAACCTGTCTGATCTGGTTTATTACACAACTGAAGCATTCCAACCACTTGCGTTGTCCGGGGCTATTGAACTTAATTCAGAGATCCCCTCTTCTCCTGTTTTTGCACTGGTGGACGCCTCCCGAATCCGGCAGGTGATCCAGAATTTGCTGGTAAATGCAATTCGCTACACGCCTGAAGGGGGAAGCATACATGTCTCCCTGACAGACACCGGGTATGATTTTGTAGAAATTTCCATACGTGATACCGGTATCGGGATTAAACCCGAAAACATTGGCGCTATCTTCGACCGCTTTTACCGTGATGACAGCAGTCGGGACCGCGGACTTCCAGGTACCGGGCTGGGACTTGCGATTACAAAAGCCCTTGTAGAAGCTCATGGGGGGCGAATAGAGGTGCAAAGCCCGGGGGTTAATCTGGGCAGCACCTTTAAAATCATTCTGCCTGTCAACAGCGCTGAGGATGAAAGGGATGATGTTAATAGTGACATAAGCGAGGCTGACGGGTTGTGAAAAGAATTTTGATCGTCATCTCCCTGCTGTCGGCGCTGTTGATTTCAGGGGATGGATGCCCGACCCGGCTTGTGCGCCTGACAATCGTGAATAAATCCGGTTTACCACTGGAAATCCGGCTCACAAACGAGGATGACTCGAATATCTTTTACTACCTTCGATTGGATGAGGGCGACCGGTCACATCCAGTAGAAAAAATTTTCACCATTATCCCCGGCAACTACCAGATGCAGCCTTACTATATTGAACTTTGGGATCCTGTATACGGCGACAGCTGCAGCGATCCGGGCAGCCAGACTTTATACGCCGAGCACAATATCAGGATAACCATACTTGAGTGCGATTATTCTGTTCCTAGATTTAATCTCGGCGAACCCGGCATTTGGAAGTATTCCAGTTCCTTGAAGTATATTTACTAGCTGAAGATAACGCTGAACATCCCCGCTGCCGCCGTTGTTAACACAAACAACAGCGCTGCAAGGGTTGTAAAACTGAAGTAAATCCGTCTCGCTGGGCTCCAGTATTTATTGATCCATGAGACCCCTGACAGGACTACCATGACAATTGCCAGAAGCGCGATAATCCATGGCAGGGTATATACCCAGATAAACGAGCGGCTTACCCCCACCAGCGATTGCATTTCGCCGGCTCCCATGAGCTGAACACTGATTTGAAAAAGCAGTAAACAGGCGAAAAGAAAAGCGACTGCCCCGCATAGAGCCGCGAGCCAGGGAGCCAACCTGGCGAGTAAGCGCTGCTCACCGGGCTGTTTGCGGATGCGCTTGATGATCCAGCTGAGCGCCCAGATAACCGGGAAGGTTATCAACACTGCCAGCAGCTGCACTGGAAGCAGGAGGGGGATAAAAATGCGCCAGACACTTCTCATAGTATCTCCCCCAGCTAGTATCGTTCTTAACTCACTGTCCAGCAGTTCCGTCAGCGCTGTTGCCCCCGGGGACATCAGGGTATTACCTGGGGAGTAAAAGGTCAGTTGGCCAGTTTCGGAGATGCAGCTTGTATCAGGTTCATCTGAAGGGTTTTTCAGGAAATCACGTGTAATTCGGGGGGCGCAGTCTCCGGTTAGCAGGGCGCCGTGACCGTATGCCGGGAAGGTGTAACTGTAGGCATGCTCGAGCGTGCTGGCGACCTGGTCAGCATAAACGGGAGGCGTGACAGGGTCGAAATAACCTGACAAAAGCAGGGTTGGGATGCTGCTCTTAACTGCCTGGTCCGCCTGCGCTCCGAGCTCGACTACCCCGAAATCCCGGCAAATATCCAGGACCAGGTCATTCCCGATTTGCTGTTCCTCCAGGACAGAGGGGTAGGCGCCGCTGCTGTCCATTTCCAAGGTTTCGAAGTCAAAATCCTCTGCGCACATGACCGCCATATACATCCCATCCGCGAATGAACGGTCGAAAACCAGGACGGGCAAGATTTTACGGGCAATATTGAACTCCCGGTTGTTAGCATCGTAGATCAACTTGGGTAATAAGGGGATCGCTTCTGAGGCATACAGCAGCTGGGTGGTCAGGTATGAAAGATCGTCCCCGTCAAAAATTGACCGGTACTCAACCCCGGTATCCGGGTCGGTCATGGTCAGAATACCCGGATTTTCATTTAACGCCTCAATCGTCTCGAAATAAATTTTTTCCAGCTCTGGGTAATACCGGTCGCAGTCGGGATCTTTCTGGCAGGCGGCGAACAACGCCCGCAGGCTGCGGCTTATCGCCCAGGGGATCTTCTGGTTGGGATTGATATCAAGCGCTACCACTCCATCCAGCACAACCGCCTCAAGCAGGCCTGGATGGCGCTTCATCAAATGCTGCCCGAGCTGGCTGCCGTATGAGACCCCGTAGAAATTTATCTTTTCGTAACCCAATGCTTCGGCAAGGTCAGCGACATCGTCCGCGTTTTCGAAACTATTGTAAGCTGAAAGGTTGATTCCTTCTTGCTCAAAACGCCCCCGGCACTCCCGGTAAGCCTCTTCCTGCAGGCGGGTCTCCTCCTCTATTGGCAGGTCCTCCTCCAGGTGTTCCAGGTCTGCTTCCAGCGATTCGGTGCATGCCAGGAAAGGCAGTGAGTACTGGGTGCCGCGCTGTTCCAGAATGATCAAGTCGCGGTCGCTTCGCAGCAGGTCCCCCGTGCTTCTGGCGTAATTAAGAAACGAGCCGAATAATTCGATCCCCGACCCTCCCGGACCGCCCTGGGTCATCACAAGCGGGATGCCGGGATTGAAACCGGTGCTTTTCAGCACCAGTACGCCCAGTTTTATCGGACTGCTTTCCGGGTCAGAGCGGTCTTCTGGAACTACCAGGTAGCCGCATTCCACATTCTGGTCTACCGCATTTAAATCCACCAAACCAGGCAGGTCAAATGTCTCGCAGGGGACTTCCTCGAAATATGGAAGTTCATCTTCTGCTTTCGCCGGTTGGGGGATAAAGAAAATCAGCAACGCTGAGAGGATGAGCAAATGAGTTCGCATGGAAAAATATACCTTTAATAGGGGCGATTTCTTGAATAGAATGGGGTGGTATTACACATAATCCGTGGATTTTACCATCCCTTTAAGCCTGCATCGATTCCCACAGACCAGGGTTGAAGGGTGCCCGGCGGAACTCGCAGTCCTCCCGTTTACAGAGCTGGCAGTTTTCGAACCTGGTCTCCGATGGAAATAGAATTCCGGAAGTGGTTCTTTCAGGCTGCATCAAAAAAGAAGGCAGCAGCGTGACATTTATTTCAGATTCTGCCCCGCCAAACAGGGAGAATAAATCACGCTGCTGTTCAATCGGCCAGATGTCCTGCTCGCCTGAGCCGGGATTCATCGCTGAAAGAACCCCGGTTCTAAACCGGTGCTGAATTTCCTCCCGCAGGTAGTGCATGCAGTATTCCAGCAGCTTTAGGTCGATATTCTCCAGCCAGTATTTATGAAGGATGTCGTCCTGTTTTAACCCGGGCTTGCTGGTCTCAAGACCGGTTGTGACGATGTACGGGAAAACCCGGTTGATGGATTTCAGGTTGACTTGCAGTGCCCGGCTGGTGAATGCGACCCC
>JBJYWI010000217.1:0-7845 GCA_046259385.1 Anaerolineales bacterium | reverse complement strand
GATCTTATCGCAATCATGGAAGTTGATGAAGATACCCAAGAATGGCAACCTCGGAAGGTCTTTCACCAAACTTGATGTAAACAATTATTGGTTTTTATAATAAAGAATGGTTTCCAGCAGTGATCAGCTCAATTTGTGTTAATAAGTAATAATCGATGCAATAATCAATGCAGCATTTCCAGTCAATATCAGATTTATTTTTAGAAGAATCCTGGATTGCCATAGGTATATTTGATGGAGTTCATTTAGGGCATCAATCCATAATACGTAATTTGGTGACCGGAGCAACAAGCGCCGGGTCACCTTCGGTTGTGGTGACATTTTTCCCTCATCCGAAAAAGGTGCTTTATGGTATCAGCGGCCAGTTCTATTTGACATCCCCTGAAGAAAGAGCAGAGTTGTTAAGTGATTTGGGGGTAGATTATGTAATTACCCAGTTGTTTGATGAAAAATTTTCTAAAACATCAGCTGTTGCCTACATGAGAAAATTGCATGATCACTTGAAAATGAAGTGCCTAAATATTGGGGTTGATTTTGCTTTGGGAAGAGATAGGGAGGGAAACATTGAATTACTGGAAAAGATTGGAAATGATCTTGGATATTCGGTTAATGTAGTTAGTCCAAAAAGCTTTAATGGGTTGGTGATTTCCTCAAGTATGATACGCAATGCACTATTAAGCGGAGATGTCGCGTATTCACACGAGTTATTGGGACATCCTTACCAGGTAGATGGAGTAGTTATCCCTGGTGATGGTAGAGGCAGGCTTTTAGGGATACCAACCGCAAATGTCGATGTTTGGGAGGAAAAATTATTACCAAAGGTTGGCGTATATGCCTGCAGAGTTTTGTTGGAAGGGAGTTCTTTTGGCGCTGTAACTAATATTGGGGTCAGACCAACGTTTGACAGTGATTCACTCGCGACAAGGGTTGAAACCCATATATTGAATTTCGATAGGGATTTATACGGTAAAAAACTCCGAATTCAATTTCTCAAGAGATTAAGAGAAGAAATCCGGTTTAAAGATGTGCAGAAATTGATTGAACAAATACTTTGTGATATTGAAAGTACCAAAGAAATTTTAAAGATAGAGCGAGAAGGAGGATACTAAAAAGATAATGAAGCAATACCTAAACCTCCTTGAGCATATTTTGGTTAATGGTGTGGAAAAGAGTGATAGAACAGGTGTTGGCACATGGTCAGTATTTGGTTACCAGATGCGAATCAACTTGAATGATGGTTTTCCATTGCTGACTACTAAAAAAATACACCTGAAATCTGTAATTTATGAACTGCTCTGGTTTCTAAAAGGAGATACAAATATAAAATATCTCAATGATAATGATGTGCGTATTTGGGATGAATGGGCAGATGAGAATGGTGATTTGGGCCCTGTGTATGGCAGGCAGTGGCGAGCCTGGATGTCTAACGATGAAAAACCTATAGATCAGATTTCATACGTATTACGGGAAATCGTTGAAAATCCCCACTCACGTAGGATAATTGTCAGCGCCTGGAATGTTTCCGAACTGGATAAAATGGCTTTGTCTCCTTGTCATGCTCTATTCCAATTCTATGTTGTTGGTCATACTCTTTCATGCCAGCTTTACCAGCGTTCAGCTGATATTTTTCTTGGTGTTCCTTTCAATATCGCTTCATACTCCCTGTTAACAATGATGGTCGCTCAGGTTTGTGGCCTCCAGGTCGGAGAGTTTATCCATACATTTGGGGATGTTCACCTGTATAAAAATCATAGGGAGCAAGCGAAATTACAGCTCACTCGAAAGCCATACCCTCTTCCCAGGATGGAAATAAATCCCGATGTTACATCGATTTTTGACTTCAAATACGAAGATTTCCGTTTGCATAATTACAAAGCTCATCCGCACATAAAGGCTGAGGTGGCTATATAAACAAAGGCAGATAAATCGCTTGACAAAATCAACCTTTTGAATATAATCCAATTCAATTTAACAATTAACACTGTGATAAGGACGAGTAAATGCTGCAACGGTGGTCCAGAGAATGGGAGATGGTGAGAATCCCATCCATGCGACAGCATCGAATGGACCTTTGAGTGGCAGGGCGAACGGTTTCCTGAATTGTTGAGGAGAACAATTAGTCTGTGCCGGAGATGCCACCGTTATCAAGGCAAAGGGTATAAGCAATTTAGCCGCAATAAATTGCGGGAATATGTTAAGTAATTTATAAAATTGCCGTACTCTCTCGAGTGAGGCTGGCCTTCTTCCCCGTCGCAGCACTGGCGGGGTTTTTTATTTGGCAAACCTAATCGGGGTGGCACCACGGACCATAAGCGTTCGTCCCCAAGAGGACGAACGTTTTTATTTAATGAGGAGGTTACTATCGACGACTCTATAAAACCGTAAATTAACATCGAATCAATTCATATTTTTCGATTGAGAAATACTACAGGTAGATTAAACATTATTACAAGGCAATAACTACAAATAATGGAGGAAAAAAAATGGAAAGAACCCGATTTTTACTTGATGAGAAAGAGATGCCGACCTCTTGGTACAACATTCAGGCTGACCTACCGGAGCCTTTGCCCCCTCTACTCCACCCTGTCACTAAGCAGCCAACTATTCTACCGCCGCCCCTGTTTTGTGATGAGCTTAACAAACAGGAGTTCAGTAAGGAACGCTGGATTGAAATCCCTGAGGAAATTCAGGATGTTTACCATACCTGGAGGCCAACCACTGTGCACCGGGCATACCGGCTTGAAAAAGCCCTAGACACTCCTGCTAAGATTTTCTTCAAATACGAAGGAACCAGCCAGGCGGGCAGCCACAAGCCGAACACAGCCATAGCCCAGGCTTATTACAACAAAAAGGCTGGGGTGAAGCGCCTGACTACTGAGACGGGCGCTGGTCAATGGGGCAGTGCGCTTTCGATGGGTTGCATGTTCTTTGGTATCGAGCTTAAGGTTTACATGGTGAAGATCAGCTACCAGCAAAAACCTTATCGCCGAGTCCTGATGGAGACCTGGGGAGCTAAGTGTGTCGCAAGCCCCAGCGAGGAAACCGAGATCGGACGCAGCATTTTATCAAATGATCCCGAATCTCCAGGCAGCCTCGGCATTGCCATTAGTGAAGCTGTAAGTGATGCCGCCTCTCGGGATGATACCATGTATTCCCTGGGAAGCGTGCTCAATCATGTGCTGCTACACCAGACGATCATCGGTCTTGAGGCAAAGAAAGCGATGTTAGAGAAGGCTGATGCTTATCCCGATATTATCATTGGTTGCATTGGTGGCGGCTCTAACTTTGCGGGAATGTTCCTGCCTTTTGTGAAGGACAAAATTGACGGCACCAAGCCAGATTTACGAATCATTAATGTAGAGCCGGAGAGCTGCCCTACAGTGACTAAAGGACTTTACGCATGGGACTACGGTGATGTTGCTGGAATGGCTCCGATCGCCTTGATGTATACGCTCGGGCACGGCTTCGTGCCCCCGCCGGTTCATGCTGGAGGACTCCGCTATCACGGCATGGCACCCATTATCTGCCATCTTCACAAACTTGGCTTTGTGGAGGCAAGGGCAGTTCCTCAACTGGCTACATTCGAAGCCGGGGTGACCTTCGCCCGCACTGAGGGAATTATCAGCGCACCGGAAACAGATCACGCGATCAGAGTGGTTATTGATGAAGCTCTCAAATGCAAAGAGACTGGTGAAGCCAAAACTATCCTGCTTGCGCACAGTGGTCATGGACACTTTGATATGTCTGCCTATGAGGCGTATTTAGCGGGTAAGCTTCAGGATTATGAATATCCAGAAAAAGCCGTACAGGCTGCTTTAAAGGAGTTACCCGAGGTTCCTGAAATGTAAGACCATCGTATTTTATTTGCGTCTTCTCCTTTCTGATTTACCTGCCATACATTTTTGTGTACAATGTATGGCAGATATTCATATTAATACTTTGGAGGTTTCATGGGAATTCCTTCCAGATATACAGTCATTGGCGCAGGACATGGGGGAAAAGCGATGGCAGCCCATTTAAGTTTATTGGGCGTTGATGTTGTTCAATATAATCGATCTGAGGAGCACATTGTAGGTATTGCAGCCAGAGGTGGAATAGAATTGGACAGTTTTGAAGGAGGACCACGCGGTTTTGCTGAGATTCAAATAATAACTTCAGACATTGAAGAGGCGATTCAAAATGCTGAAGTGATCATGGTGGTTGTTCCATCATCCGCACACGCAGATATAGCCCGAGCAATTGCGCCATTTATTAAGAAAGGTCAGATAATTATCCTACATCCAGGCAGGACCTGTGGTGCAATTGAATTCTATAATGTCCTAAGAGCTTCAGGATCTCAAGTAGATTTTACTGTTGCTGAAGCAGAGACTTTTTTATATGCAAGCCGTTCTGAAGGACCCGCGCAGGCAAGAATATTCAGGATAAAAGAAGCAGTACCTCTGGCAGCCTTACCATCCAATCGAACAAAAGATGTTCTCGATGCCATCAGACCTGTTTATCCACAATTCATCGATGGAATAAATGTTTTGCATACCGGTCTAAACAATATGGGGGCGATATTCCACCCAGCCTTAACTTTATTGAATGCCGGCAGGATTGAATCAACACATGGTGAATTTCAGTTTTATATTGATGGGGTTACTCCATCGGTCGCAAGAGTACTGGAGGTTTTGGACAGGGAAAGGGTAACGGTTGCTTCGGCTCTTGGTATAAGAGCGCGAACATCGATGGAGTGGTTAAAATTAGCATATAACACTACCGGTTCTGACCTGTTTGAAGCCATTCACAACCAACCAGGTTATATTGGGATTTTGGCTCCCAGAACTTTGAACCACCGTTATATATTTGAAGACGTTCCTATGAGTCTGGTTCCGATTGCCTCCCTTGCGCAGCAGTACGGGGTTTCGATCAGAGGTATTGACAGCATAATTAAAATTGCCTGTATTGTGCATAGAACTGATTACTGGCGAAGGGGAAGAACATTAAGAAAATTAGGAATTGATCATCTCAGCGTAACGGAACTCACCCAGTTTGTAAATGAGGGCAAATAAACGGATTACTCCTCAATTTTTTAATCAATTGGATCATCAGTTGATTGTTGTGTTTATTTTCCTATGAGGAAAGTTAGAATATAATTTGTTAAAGTAAAATGATTTCTGTTCTTCCTTATAAGAAGAATTTTTCTTGTTGCCTATTTTTCCCCTCTGATAATTTGATTTGTGCGATTTGCGTGTGAGATATTGTTTATTTAAATTCTGTACCAGTCTTAAATTCTGGCAAGCTGCCATATAAAAACCAGTAGGGACCTGGTGGATAGGCATTCATCAAATCTTTTTCCCAAATAAAATTCCCCGACCTAAAAAAGGATAATAATTTTTTGTCCAGTACAGCGAGGAGTTCAAGCGAATTCCTATTTATTGAAATATCCTCCTGCAGCAGTTCCAGCTGAACACGGTGTCTGGTTTCATAAGCGTATCGATCAAATTGGCTTGAAGGATTTTCTTGATAGTCTTCCAGAAAATTTTTCCAGAGATTCATGCGGGAATTAAATTCGCGCACCCCTTTCTTATCCCAAAAAACTCCCCAGGATGATCGCACATTTTCAATCTCAGCTTTGATATATATTAACCGCGATTTTTCGTTATTATTTTGGCATGTTACATCAGCATGCAATTCTGCAAGTAAAATTCCACCGATTGTCAATCTTGGATATGGAGGTAAACCTTCAGGCTGGCTGATCCCTACAGGCCAATAGAGAACATCAGATAGTAGATACTTTTCAAGTTGTTGGCTGGCAGTTTCTAAATACTTTAGTTCGTATTCTGCTGTGTGCATTTTATAAAAGTCAGCAATTTATTGTTTCATTTCCCAAGGAGAAATAAACGTAGCGGATTCTCTAAATATCCAGCCAGTGATTGAAGGAATCTTGCAGCTTCCGCCCCATCACTTACCCGGTGGTCGACGGAAATGGTGGCTTTCAATTGTAGACTTTTCGCAATGTCACCTCCCTTTACAACCGGCACCTCCCTCGCAGACCCGACAGCCAGGATGGCTGCCTCTGGAGGATTTATGATTGCAGTGAAATGTTCGACATCATACATTCCCATGTTACTCACAGTGAATGTGGAACCTTCAATATCATCAGGTTTTACCTTACCTTCACGTGCTCGACTCACCATTTCACGGGTATCTATTCCAATCTGTTGGATGGTTTTTAAGTCTGCGTTTTTACATACCACTGTAAGCAGTCCTCCTTCAACAGCTACTGCGATACCGATATTAATGTCTCCGTGTTGGATGACATTATCTTCGTCAATGGAAGCATTTAAGTTTGGATACTCCCGCAATGCAAGTGCAACCGCTTTAACAATGTAATCATTGACTGAAGTTTTTTCTTCCTCTGGGAGCAATTCGTTATACTGTTTTCGGAGGTCAAAAAGTTTTTCCATCTCGTACAGGTGCGTTACATAGAAATGCGGTGTTTGCTGTTTGGCTTCAGTCATTCGTTTGCCAATCGCTGCTCGCAAACGGTTGAGGGGAATGATTTTTGTCTCTTTTGGAGAAATGGAAGTAGCAGCCAGCATAGGTTTCACCTCTCTAGCTTTTTCTGCCATTTTAGGTCGTGTGTCTGCTGATGTTGTGATGTATTGCTGCACATCCTTTTTGGTTATTCGACCTCCCGCACCAGTTCCGGCAACCTTATTCAGATCAATTCCCATTTCGCTCGAAATTCTCCTCGCCAGCGGAGAAGCCTTCAAACCGCCTGGTAACCGCTCATCATTTTCTTTTGTAACATTTTGGGGAGTAATTTCCGCTGTCTTTTCTGCCAACGTTATGTCCTGCTCGGGTTTTATTGTGGGTTTCTCTGTAATCTCATCCCCAAGGAGTTGATTTATATCAACTTCTTCACCTTTTTCTGCAATAATTGCGATTGGTGTATTGATTGGCACAATTTCTCCAACTTGTGTTAGGTGCTGATAGAGGTAACCCTCATGGTGGGATTCGACTTCAACAGTGGCTTTATCCGTCTCAATTTCTGCTAGAACTGCACCTTTAGATACTGGCTCGCCTTCCTGTACAACCCATCTAACCAGAGTGCCTTCCGCCATGTCAAAACCCAGTTTGGGCATTGTTACAATATCCGCCATTACAAAACCTCCTTCACAGCATTAACGACGTCTTCAACTTGAGGGAGTGCAGATTGTTCTAATTCTCGATTATATGGTAATGGAACTTCTTTTTGGGCAACCCGTTTAATCGGAGCATCTATATAATCAAATGCAATTTCTACAATACGTGATGTGACCTCAGAACCTATCCCGTAGGAACGCCATCCTTCTTCAACGATAACTGCCCGGTTGGTTTTTTTAAAAGATTTGATCACAGGTTCCATGTCCAGAGGACGCAATGTGCGCAAGTCAATAATTTCAACATCTATACCTTCGTCTTCTAATTGTTTTGACGCTTTTGTAGAAACTTCAAGCATTTTGCTGTAGGTGATAATTGTCACATCTGATCCTTCACGGTGAATATTGGATGTGCCTATCGGAATCGTGTAATCTTCTTCTGGAACCTCGCCTCGTACCTGATACAGGGTTGCATGTTCAATAAACATAACCGGATCGTCTGACCGTATTGCTGATTTCAACAATCCCTTCGCATCTTCTGGTGTCCCCGGAGCGACAACCTTTAACCCGGGAAAGTGTGCAAATATTGCATCTGGTGTCTGTGAATGCGTAGCGCCTAACTGGCGGCCACCTCCACTTACAGTTCGAATAACTAAAGGCAGAGTGAATTGACCGCCAAACATGTATCGAAGCTTTGCCGCTTCATTTACGATATGTT
>JBJYWI010000216.1:0-27172 GCA_046259385.1 Anaerolineales bacterium | reverse complement strand
GTAAATATTAATAATGAGAACGCGATCGCCGTTTCGGAATTAACTCCGAATGATGAGAGTAAAAATACCAGCCCCACCTCTCTCACCCCTAATCCACCTGCATATGTGAATGGTATCAAGGCAAACAACATGACAACAGACAGGATCCAACCCATCTCCACGAATGGTATAAAAATACCAACCGAGTGTGCTAACAACTGGAAACCAAATAACACCAGCAATAATCGGATAATCCCCACACTGACTAGCACTATTAATTCCCATATCGGAAATTCAGCATATGAAGCCACAGCAACCAAGAGTTTTTCGATCCATACTGAAATGGCATGCACATACCTACGTTGAGTCATCCGTTGACTGAATTTCGACATAATTTTGGAAATCGGCCTGCTCAAACGGGTAATCAACACCCAGATAGCTGCAATTACCAGAAAAAGTAAAATTAAGAAGCCAATATCCATCTGATTGGTTTTGTTTCCGCTTAAGAACCAAAAACATAATCCAAGAATCACCACAAGGAAAGTCTCTAACAATCGGTTGAAGGTAACAGCAGCCAAGGCTTCAGCGCGCTTTCCCTCTGGTTGGGAGAGTTTGTACCAACGAATACCACTTCCCACAATTGCTCCAGGAAGAAAAAGCAGGTAAAACTTTATGCTGAGATTTATTGCGAAAAGCTGAAATACCTTAAAATGGATATTCTGCCTGCGTACCAAGAATTTTAATTGGACAGCATTCAGGAACTCAGCCGGGAAAACCAACAGCAGACCAATCACTAATAGTATTGGATCTGCCCGGGCTATGACCCCAACTACCGCTCGAAAATCAACAAACCAGAACAATCCAATAAAAAGTATGATCAAAACAGAAATTTTTAATAACTGTCTGATCTGATTAGCTGTTGCAGTTTCATTATTTAAAAACGACCGGACTTTCTGAGGCAGGCCCATAATAATTATCGACCAATCACATCTTCATAGACCTGGATATATTGATTAGTCACAACCCCCCATCCGAATTTATTCACCAAACGATCATGGGCGGCCCTGCCCAATTCTTCACAAAGATCTGGATTTTCAATGAGTTTTATGAGACTGCGACGTAACGATTTTGAATCGTTGGGAGGCACTAATAATCCCGTGTTTTCCACAACTTCCTCACATCCGGTTCCTTCCGTGGTAATCACTGCCAAATTCGCAGACATAGCCTCAAGAAGTACGATTGGGAAATTTTCCGACTCAGAAGGTAGAATGAAAATGTTCGCCTCTTCATACAATTCTCGCAAGCGCGGCGACTCATTATCAATCCATCCATAAAAATGAATCTTCGCCTGAGTTTCAAGTCCCTTTGCAATGTTTTTTAATTCATTCAGATGGGGACCTTCACCGACAATATCAACATTTATGGGGAAATTAAATCCCTCCAGAGCGTAAAGTAAATGCTGGATTCCCTTCCTGGCGAAAATTCTGCTGACAACCAGAACCCTGTTCGTTTTTCTTTTCGAATAATTAAAACTGGGGATATTAATTCCGTTCGGTATTATCTCAATTTCAGCACTTTTGAGATGATTTTTGATTAATTCTGCCAGGCTTCTGCTCGGTGATATGACCCTATCGGCACTCGTTACAACCTTTCTCCAGGCTGGTTTCAGGATTTTATGAAGGCTGATAAATCGGTTTGGATTGTATCCGGGTACGTCAGACCCGTGGGCTGTAACTACAAATGGGAGACCTGACCACCGTTTTAAACCGGTTGATAGTAAAGCATCCGGAAATATGAAATGAGTATGATTAATATCGTAATTATTTTCCTTAACAAGGCGATTAATCTTAGGAGTTGCTGACAACAGGTAAGTTGCCATCTCATAAGGTCTGCAGATTGATTCGCTCCTGCGTATACAGGGGATGCGGTGTACATTTATCCCATCGACTATTTCAAATTTTGGCAAATTCCTGAAACCCATCGTTACCAGGTCTACACTGTGACCTGATTGGACCAGCTGCCTAGCGAGTCCATGTACGACTCTAGAACCACCCCCACCAATCGGTGGAAATTCATAACTGATTTTTAGAATTTTCATTTAGATCAAAATTGGATTAACCAGTTAACAGGTTATAAATATTGGTGCAAAAAATGCACCGCAATTCTAGCACAATCTTATCAAGTACCTTGACCGACATGCAACTATTGTTATAATTCATTCTCTGAATTTTAACAGGTCAACTTTTGTGCAATTTCAATTTATAAAGGCGGCTGATATGAACTTGTCCATTGTCGTCCCTGTCTTCAACGAGTCAGAAAATTTGCCTCTTTTACATGAATCGGTTCACAACTCGCTCGATGGTCTGGATTTATCCAGCTGGGAAATCATTTACGTTGATGACGGCAGCATAGATGATAGTTTTGAGGTCATGCGCAAACTTTCATACGATGACCCGGACCACGTGATTATCCTTTCTTTACGCAGAAATTTCGGCCAAACAGCAGCGATCACTGCCGGCATTGATTACTCCTCTGGTCAGGTCATCGTACTCATCGACGCAGATTTACAAAATGATCCTGCCGATATTCCAATGCTAATTGAGAAGATAAACTCAGGATATGATGTCGTCAGCGGTTGGAGAGTTAACCGCCAGGATACTTTTTTTACACGTAAGTTTCCATCCATAATTGCTAACTGGTTAATTTCTACAGTCACAGGAGTGCACCTGCATGATTATGGTTGTACATTAAAAGCTTATCGCCGTGAGGTGCTTACAAATTTCCGCCTTTACGGTGAAATGCACCGGTTCATCCCAGCATATGCGAATTCCGTTGGTGCAAAAATCACCGAAGTGCCGGTAACGCATCATTCTAGAAAATTCGGGAAAACCAAATACGGGATTTCAAGGACACTAAAAGTGATTCTGGACCTGTTTACAACCAAGTTTCTTATCAGCTTTGCATACAAACCCATCTATCTATTCGGAGGTGCGGGTTTGTTCCTGATCGTTATCAGCGCCGCGGTATTATTTTTCCTACTGATTCGCCGTTTGTGGGTGGGAACCTCTGTTATTGCCTCACCGTTATTCCAGACCAGCCTGACATTCTTCATCCTTGGTTTTCAATCTATTCTGATGGGACTCATCGCTGAACTACTGGTTCGAACATACCATGAATCTCAAGCCAAACCCACTTACACTATCCGGAAAGTGATAAAGGGAAAACAAGAGGAATGAATCACCAATCCGGGATGAAAACTAGGCGTTCAACGATTTTTCGGACAGCAGGAACGCTTATCGCAATCGCCTTACTAGTTTATCTTCTGAACCGGATGGGTTGGGAAGATATCCAGAAGGCTTTCAGCAAATTGACCATATACCAGCTTGGATTATCCTTCGGTTTAATTATTATTTCCCGCCTGGCGGTTTCAGCTCGCTGGTATATACTGCTGCACTCAGCTGAGATGGGGATCTCCTTTCAACAGAGCGTCCGGATAACCTTTGCAGGTTTATTTGCCTCTAACTTTTTGCCCACCACTATTGGTGGGGATGTCGTCCGTCTAGCAGGCGCAGTACAATCAAAAGTCGATCCTGCGACCAGCACCGCATCTCTAGTAGTTGACAGGCTGATCGGCATGGCAGGAATGTTTCTCGCCCTTCCTTTTGGTGTATTCAGCCTGATTAATTACCAGTCCTCATTCAAACAAACCGCTTCAATGCTTCTAATCATAGCAGCTGGCATTTCAAAAGATTGGTTTTCTAAACTCTGGAGCAGGTCAAAAAATTTCGTTCAAAAAATTATTTACGCCGGAAAGATCTGGATAAGGAAACCCGGATCGCTTTTGCTATCTTTTGCCTTTACATTGATTCACATGCTGGGGATATTTTTTACAATCGATATATTATTGACCGCAATGGACGAAGATATCACCTTTCTGACAATATCCGGATTGTACAGCTTGGTTTATTTCATTACCTTACTGCCCTTTACAATCAATGGCTACGGACTGCAGGAATTATCCATCACATTTCTATTTCACAATCTGAGTGGCATCTCTATTGAAAGCGCTCTGACAATGTCAATCATCCTTCGGACATTAGTAATCTTGGCAAGCCTACCTGGGGCGTTTTTTGTGGGGGATATGATATCAGCAGCCGGCGCGCTTTCAACTTCCAGCCAGGTTCAAAGTGATGAAATCCCTGACCTCAAACCGCCAATTGATTAATGAAAAAACCCTCTCCAGAACACCCTGAAGAAAATTGGGCTTTGATCCGGGCCATTCTGGCATTCACGATCTTTATTCATGGATGTGCCTTAATCTCAATATTGCAGCCAATCTACGCCTATGGAAAGCTTTCCACATCCATCAAGTGGCAGGCAGCAACATTATTGAATTTGGTGATTATCGGGTTCGAAATTTTTGTTCTCGCCTCAATCTGGGGAAAAAGCCGAGGATGGATCATCGGAAGAATACGTTCCTTTTTCAGTTCGTTAAGCAGATTGGGTGCATTCAATATTTTATTATTTCTTATCTCTATCGTAGCCTACCCCCTGATAATTTACAGGGAACCTGACTTTCTTCTTTCAAGTCCGCTTACTCAACTGGCTCTCGCATGGATCATCACCCTGATTGGAAGTGTCTGGCTGAGATCATTAATTGACAATAGAGAATATTTGTCGAAATGGATCTGGCTCGAGCTGATTGGTGCATCCCTCTTAACACTTTCAATGAGTTATCTGATAGCCGTCTACTGCTCCGAAATATATGATTATCCTTTCACTCTTTACTGGTCGGAGACGAGCCGATATTATTATGGATCATTGTTTCTTTCAAAATCTATATATGGAAAATCATTTCCACTACCTGTCCTTCACCCAACCCAATATTTAACCCATATATTTCCATACTTCCTGCCAAAAACATCTCTGCTGGCGCATCGCGCCTGGCATTCTTTCCTTTGGGTTGCACTGACACTTGGAACTGCAATATCACTATCTTTTCGGTTTCCAGGTAGCAACAACCTTCGCCGCTGGATATTCATAACCTGGACCTTCCTGTTTCTTCTGATAGGTCCGGTCTTTTACCATTTAGAGCTAGCCCTTATTGTTATTTTGCTGGGGTTCAACCAGCCCAGAATCAAATCCCCCACTATCAAGAAATTCCTGTCAATATGCGCACTTATAACCGCTTCCATCTGGGCAGGGGTAAGCCGGGTCAACTGGATTCCAGTTCCAGGATTTCTTGCAGCCGTCATCATTCTCTTTGAGGAACCTGTGGAATCCCGCTCCCGTTTGCAGGAAGCTCTGTGCGAAAAATTCAAATGGAATGAAGGAATTTTATTTCGCTATGCAATGAAGCCAGTGATTACTGTCCTCATCGGGTCATTCATCGGATTGGCTGCACACCTGGCATACATCCCCATTTCCGGCAATCCAGCTGAGTATTTTTTGTCCAGCTACACATCCAATCTGCTCTGGTACCGCCTCTTACCGAATCCAACCTACCCTCTAGGAATTCTACCCGCATTACTGCTTATATCCCTGCCATTATTATCGATCATCGTCATCAAACTTTCCCAATTTCGGGGAGGAGTACAGTCCTGGAAACTTCTTCATCCTTTCCGTCTCCTATTTACTGGCGCCATCCTGCTGGTCCTGGTCACTGGTGGTTTGATGGTCAGTACGAAGATCGGAGGCGGGAGCAATCTGCATAATATGGATGCGTTTTTGGTTTTTCTCCTTGTCGTCTGGGCTTATTCAATTTTCGGTCAGATAGCTCCAGATGTGATCCCCGACCAAAAATCGCTGACAATAATGAATAATAAAATGCCAGAAAGACAGGTTTTGCTGCGAAATATTGCTTCTGACTCATACATCAAATCAACCACCAGTTGGATATTCTATATATCAGCCGGTCTGGTATTTTTTATCCCTGTTATTTATGCACTGACTTTGCCAAAATACCAAACCGCGATTCCCGATGAAGAAAAAGTCAATAGGGCGCTTACAAAGATTCAAGAGTTTTCTCAAAATGCAATTATCGGGAAAGGAGAAGTCCTTTTTATCACTGACCGCCACCTGGTCACCTTAAATATCGTCGAAAACGTTGCTCTTGTTCCGGAATATGAAAAGGTTTTCCTGATGGAAATGGCAATGGCGGGTAACCGCAAATATATGGATGCTTTTTATAACGACATGAAAAACCAGAGATTTTCAGTGATAATTACCGAACCACTTTATTTTGAACAGAAAGGCCGATTCATCAGATTTGGAGAGGAGAATAACGTCTGGGTTGAGAAAGTCGCCAGGAAAATAGACTGCTACTACGAAGCACAGAGGACTTTTCCAGAAGTTAATATCCAGATTTTGACACCAAGAGAGGAAAAAAGCAGATATTGCCCTTAATAAATTCTTAATTGACAATTCCTTGACCTCAGGACAACCAGAGTTATAATTCAAAAACTGAATTTTAGAAATGGCTAACGAAAATTACCCCAAATCTGATCGAGAATTATTGTTACTCGAACATATCGAACGCGACCCGGATGTCAACCAAGCGACGCTGGCAGCCCAATTAGGAGTAGCAGTTGGCACAGTTAACTGGCATATCAAACGATTTATTGCAAAAGGATATGTGAAAGTCAAGAGAGCCCAGAGGCGAAAACTTCGCTACATAATCACGCCTGAAGGGCTGGCTTTCAGGGCTCGATTAACAGTAAATTACGTTGAATCGTCAATGCATTTGTACCGCAAAACACGTGTTCATGTCAGAGAATTATTGGCAGACCTGCGAAATTCAGGATATAAACAGGTTCGCATAAATGGCGATGGTGATATCGCGGATATCTGCCGGTTAACCTGTCTTGAGCAAGGCATCACAATTACTGAAAATCCGAACCAGCAGAACATGAACCATATACCTGTATTAGAAATAAAAGGTACAAAAGTGTTTCTTAACATGGAGAAATGATCTATGTCAATGATTATGGAAAAGTTCTGGGGAAATCAGCGGGTGTGCGTGACCGGAGGGGCTGGTTTTTTAGGAAAATACATTGTGAACAAACTGCAAGAAGTCGGAACATGCGAGATATTCGTCCCGTTAATTGAAGATTATGACCTTGTCAAACTGGAGGATATCCAGCGCATGCTTTCAGACGCTAAGCCGAATATGATCATTCACCTGGCTGCCCTTGTCGGAGGAATTGGTGCTAACAAAGATAGGCCAGCCGAGTTTTTCTACGTAAATCTTATGATGGGAATCCAGTTAATGCATGAGGCTTGGAAATCCGGGGTGGACAAATTTGTAGCCATTGGAACAATCTGTGCATACCCCAAATTTACTCCCGTGCCGTTCAAAGAAGAATATCTCTGGGATGGATATCCCGAGGAAACCAATGCACCATACGGCCTGGCAAAGAAAATGCTTCTCGTTCAGGCTCAGGCATACCGCCAGCAATATGGATTCAATTCAATCTTCCCGTTACCGGTCAATCTGTATGGACCTGGAGACAACTTTGACCTTGAGACTTCACACGTTATTCCCGCCTTAATCCGTAAGTGCATTGAGGCAAGCGAAAGAGGCGAAAAACAGGTTGTTCTTTGGGGGGATGGTACGCCGACGAGGGAATTTCTTTACGTAGACGATGCCGCCGAGGGGCTTCTTTTGGCAGCTGAACGGTACAACAGCAGCGAGCCGGTAAATCTTGGGTCCGGATATGAGATCAGTATCAAAGAACTTGCGGAAACGATAGCTGAATTAACCGGTTTCAAAGGAGAACTTTTCTGGGATACGTCCAAACCAAACGGACAACCTCGGCGGGCGCTGGACACCCGTAGAGCGGAGAAAGAATTCGGGTTCCGGGCAAAAACGCCTCTGAAAGAAGGACTTATCAAGACAATAGACTGGTATCGCAAGAACAGAAACAAATCAGAGAGTCAAACGCATTAATTTAATCACGACAGTTTCGGATCTTAAATTAGATAATTCAAAAAATCCGACTATGAGACCAACGTCCGTATCAACTGATCAGCAGGATGAAGTAATTTTTCTCAGCCCATCGAGCGGCTGGACTTCACTTAAACTGCTGGACATCTGGAGATACCGTGAATTGGTATTTTTCCTGATCTGGCGCGATATAAAAGTCCGTTACAAACAGACTGCCCTTGGCGCAGCATGGGCAATTATCCAGCCTTTCTTCACAATGGTTGTATTCACTATATTCTTTGGAAATCTGGCTAAGGTTCCTTCGGACGGAGTGCCGTATCCGATTTTTTCCTTTACCGGGCTGCTTCCCTGGGGGTTATTTACAAAAGCGCTTTCGGACGCTGGCAGATCAATGATCGCAAACCGCAGCATGATTACAAAAGTATATTTTCCACGCTTGGTCATCCCACTCGCTTCGGTCTTGAGTGGTTTGGTTGATTTTGGAATTGGTTTTGTTGTGCTGATTGGGATGATCCTTTATTATAACTTCCTGCCCGGTTCCGAAACGCAGGTGATACCAACAATTGCAGTGCTGACCCTGCCATTTTTTATCCTTCTCGCTCTTATTACTGCATTGGGGGTCGGTTTGTGGCTTTCCGCCTTAAATGTGATTTACCGGGATATCAATTACATCATCCCTTTCCTGACCCAATTCTGGCTTTTTGTAACCCCAATCGCCTATCCTTCTAGCCTCGTCCCAGAGCAGTGGCGCTGGCTGTATGCTCTGAATCCAATGACAGGTGTTGTGGAAGGATTCCGCTGGGCGCTGCTTGGCGTAGAAACTGCCCCGGGACCGATGCTGGCGGTATCGACAACGATTTCTATCCTGGTTCTTATCAGCGGTCTCTTCTATTTTCGCCGGATGGAACGCACATTTGCGGATATGGTCTGATGAGTGAGATAGCGATCAAAACCGAGAAAATCGGCAAGCTGTACAGAATCGGCTCCGGGTTGGGCATTCCTCCTGACAGCATCTACTACAGGACCCTCCGCGAGACTATAGCTGAAAAAATCAGCTATCCGCTGCGTGCAATTACCAAAAAGGGAAACACTCCTAAATTGGATTATAAAAATGAGGAACAGCCCGGAATAGAAAACCGAGAGAATACCATCTGGGCTTTAAGAGACATCACCTTTGAACTAAAAAAAGGGCAGGTACTGGGTGTGATTGGCCGCAACGGCGCAGGAAAAAGCACCTTGTTGAAGATACTTTCACGGGTGACCGAGCCAACCGAAGGCACTGCGGAGATTCGCGGTCGCGTGGGCTCCCTGCTTGAGGTAGGCACAGGATTTCATCCCGAACTTACAGGTAGGGAAAATATTTACCTGAATGGAGCAATTCTCGGCATGAAGCGGGCCGAGATCGAGTCAAAATTCGATGAGATCGTATCCTTTGCGGAAGTCGAAAAATTCATTGATACACCGGTCAAGCGGTACTCCAGCGGTATGTATTTGCGCCTGGCTTTTGCTGTCGCTGCACATCTCGAGCCTGAAATACTGGTCGTTGATGAAGTGCTGGCAGTAGGAGACGCGGAATTTCAGCGCAAGTGCCTCGGGAAAATGAGCAATGTCGCCGAGCAGGGTCGCACTGTCCTCTTCGTAAGCCACAATATGTCGGCGATTATGCGCTTGACAGAAGAGACGATCGTCCTTGATAAAGGGAAACTGGTTTTGCGGGCACCCACCAACCAGGCTGTTGATTATTACATGTCATCCGGATTCGCGCAGATCGGCGAACGAATATGGCAAAGCGAAGAAATCCCCGCCCATACCGCACCATTCAAACCGGTAAAGTTGTGTGTAAAAGATAATGTGGGAATAATTCAGGACACAATCCGATCCATAAAATCCTGCAGCATCGAAATTCATTATCAACTTGAAGCACCTATCACAGGTTTGAGGGTTGGAATATATTTGCTTACAGCCCGCGGCGAACACCTATTCACATCCTTTGACACAGACGAAAATCGAGATTTTGAAAATTACCGGGTTCGCCAACCCGGTTATTACATCAGCCGATGCAAGATTCCGCCAGATTTTTTCAATGAAGGCCGCTATATCATCGGGGTAAACGCCAGTTCCTACAGAATAAAACGTTACTTCCAGGATGAATATGCACTGACTTTCACGGTCGACGCTTCCGGAGCGCCGGGAACGCACTGGCCTGAAAACCGATTTGGCATGATCCGCCCGCGCCTGGATTGGAAAATCGAGCTGGGTAACAACCCTGACAACAATTATGCAGAGGTTAATTCCAGCATGATAGAAAAGGGCACTCTAGGGGAGACGCGGGCTTGAAAAACAAATCTTACATCAAACAAGTTTTGGGAGAACTCCCACTCACCGCAGAGGCATACTGGCTCATACGACAGAAAGGACAGCCGCTCAGCAAGAGTTTTTCATTTTCCCGCCTCGAGCAGGCTCTTCCAAACTGGTGTGATCAAGCACTGAACGCTGCTTCCAATCATCCAATAAAAAACCTCGGCGGTCTCCCCAAGAAAATACTTGTATTCTGCACACTCCGTTACTGGATTGAACACAGCGCGCTTTTAAGCTTGGCGCTGGCAGGATTAGGGCATAATGTAACATTCGCTTATTTGCCTTATGCGAACTGGTGGAGAGATCTTGCTCGTTTTGATATCCGCCGCCAGAATGCTTATGCCAGCAAAGTGCTCGGGCTGGCCTCGCCGGTAATCCAGATCCTGCCCCTTTTTAATTATCACAGCAGTGGAACCGGAAAGAGCGCTCAACCAGGTCTGCCCGAGGATCTGACCAAACCAATTCGCGAAGTATCTATCCGAGATACACAATACACATTACAGATCGAAGATATATTCAATGGGGAGGGGGAAACCGAGGCAAGAAAGCTGTATGATCTCCGGATGGAGCGCAACCAGCAGGCTGCTACGGCACTGTTGAACTGGATCAGAGAGTCAGCTCTAGAAAAACGGCCAGACCTTGTTATCACCCCGAATGGTAGCATCCTGGAGATGGGAGCCATTTTCCAGACCGCCAGATTTCTGGAAATCCCAACTGTAACGTACGAATTCGGAGAACAGCGCGGCCGCATCTGGTTTGACCTAAACCGGGAAGTGATGCTGCAGAATACAAATAAAATGTGGCAGTCACAAAAAAATTTTCCATTTTCCGATGTCGAGAAAAATCTGATTAGAGACCTTTATTTATCCCGACAGAATGCCAGTTTATGGAAAAACTTCGCGCGCCTGTGGCAGGAACAACCAGGGCAGGGCGGTAATGTAACCCGTCAGAATTTGTCGCTTGACAGCAGGCCCATCGCCCTGCTCGCAGCAAACGTAATTGGCGACAGCTTGACTCTGGGAAGACAGGTTTTTACACGCAACATGTCTGACTGGTTGGATCAGATAATCAAATTGTTTGCAAACAGACAGGATGTCCAGTTTATTATCCGGGTGCACCCTGGAGAGCGTTACACAAAAGGGCCATCAGTCGCTCAACTGGCAAGGAATCAATTACCTGAAGTCCCGGAAAATTTCCGCCTAATTCAGGCGGATAGCAGTATAAACACTTATGACCTGATCGAAATTGCTGACCTCGGTCTGGTTTATACAACCACAGTTGGACTGGAAATGGCTATGAGCGGAATTCCCGTCATTGTGGCTGGAAAGACTCATTATCGCGGCAAAGGATTTACGCTTGACCCATATTCGTGGGAGGACTTAAACGCCTACCTAGAACAAATCATCTCCGACCCGAATGAATATAAACTGAACAGAGAACAGGTCGAAAACGCGTGGCATTATGCCTACTGCTTTTTCTTTGAGTACCCCTGCCCATTTCCATGGCACCTGCGCGATTTTTGGAAGAAAATCGAAGTGTGGCCAATTGAAAAAGCGCTGTCAGTTGATGGACTTGCAAGATTCGGCGATACATTTCGTTATTTGACAGGAGAGCCGCGTGATTGGAACCAGAGGCAATCTTTCGAAACTTTTAATAAAACGGAAGACTTCAATGTGGTTCTTGGCAATTAAGTTGTATTACATGTACAAACTCACACTAGAAATTGTGCGCGCAAATTACCCCGGGATAAGGAGGAGTATCTAAATCGCGATGAATTGGAGTGATCAGAGTGTCCTGGTTACAGGCGGAACAGGTTCTTTCGGGAAAAAATTTATTGAGATACTCAATGATGAATACAAACCTAAAAAAGTCATTGTATTCAGCAGGGATGAACTCAAACAACACGAGATGCGAACTTCGGGTTTCAACCAGCTGAGCATACGGTATTTTATTGGAGATGTCCGCGATTACCGGCGGTTGCGGAGAGCTATGAACGGGGTTGATGTTGTGATTCACGCGGCTGCCCTTAAGCAGGTTCCAGCCTGTGAATACAACCCTATGGAAGCGATAAAAACAAACATCCTTGGCAGCAGCAATGTGATAGAAGCCGCGCTGGATGCGAACGTCGCTCGGGTAATGGCTCTAAGTTCGGACAAAGCTGTAAATCCGGTGAACCTGTACGGTGCCACCAAATTGTCTGCAGAAAAACTATTTGTCCAGAGCAACGCTTACGCGGCAGGATTGTCCACCCGTTTCAGCTGTGTTCGATACGGCAACGTAGTAGGCAGTCGGGGAAGTGTTATTCCAATCTTTCTCCAGCAACGTGATTCTGGAACCCTAACTATCACAGACGAAAGAATGACTCGGTTCTGGCTCACACTTGAACAGGGAGTGCGTTTTGTTATCCGTTGTACGGAGCAGATGCGCGGTGGAGAAGTATTTGTACCGAAAATACCATCCACAAAAATTGTTGACCTGGCAAAGGTCATCGCACCAGATGCAAATTGGGATATCATCGGAATCAGGCCGGGTGAAAAACTTCATGAGGTGTTGATAAACGAAGACGAAGCCCGTTCAACGGTAGAAATGGATGATATGTATGTAGTCCAACCCAGTGGTTCGCTATGGTTTGGTCATGATTGGCAGCAGAATGGTCAAGCACTTGAATCTGGATTTCGCTACAGCAGCGATAAAAATCCCATGTGGTTAACGGTGGACCAGATCAAAGAGCTCATTGCGCCTTTCGAAGCGCACAATATGTGAATGGCATAAGTTTTGAAAGGCAGCGGACGAGATATCCGCCGCTTTTCTGGATAATGGTTTGAGATTTTCTTCTCAGCTTTTGTCCGGGCAAATTTAACAACTGAATAATTGTAGTTTGGTTGAATGCAGTACCAGAGAAAAGGTAATGCGCATTCTTATAACCGGAGCCAGCGGCTTGCTTGGGATCAACCTGGCTTTGGAGGCTGCCCAGAACCATGATGTTTTCGGAGTGGTGAATAAAAACCCACTCAAAACAAGCGCCTTCAAAGTGGTAAAAGCAGATTTACTGGTTCCCGATACATGTCAGCGGCTGTTTGATGATATCCAGCCCGATTGGATAATCCACTGCGCAGCACTGGCGAATATCGATGCCTGTGAAACCGATCCCTCACGGGCGCGCAAATTGAATACTGAAATCCCAGGAGAACTGGCCCGGATTGTCGCCAGGGGCGGAGCGCGCATGTTGCACGTCTCGACAGACGCAGTTTTCGACGGGCAAAAAGGCGATTACGACGAGCAGGATACCCCAAATCCTCTCAGTATTTATGCCCAAACAAAACTCGAAGGTGAAAGAGCAGTCTCCGATGCCAATCCAGATGCAATCATCGCCCGGGTAAACCTGTATGGATGGAGTACAACCGGGAACCGCAGCCTGGCTGAGTTCTTTTTTAATAATTTGCAGGCAGAGCAACCCATCTATGGTTTCAATGACGTCTATTTCTGCCCTTTGTACACCACTGATTTATTGAAGATCTTTCTCAAAATGCTTGCATATAATCTGAATGGTCTCTACCACGTCGTCAGCAGCGAATGTCTTACAAAATATGATTTTGGGGTGCGAATCGCCCGCATTTTCGGATTCAACCCTGACCTTATCTCCCCTGCCTCGGTCCTAGACTCAGGTTTAAGTGCACCCAGGTCGCCTAGATTGACCCTGCGGTCAGACAAGATAACCCGACAGTTGGGTGAAAAAACGCCGGGGATATTATCCGGCCTAAAAAAATTCCATTCCCATTTTTTACAGGGATATCCCAACCAGATTCGGAATTTTGTAACCAGCTAAAGAGGTGCTGTATGGAAATAAAAATTGGTGAACATACTTTAGGCGAAAAATATCCAACCTATTTTATCGCCGATATCGCAGCCAACCACGATGGAAATCTGGACCGCGCCAAAATCCTAATCCGGCTCGCTGCTGAGGCGGGAGCGGATGCGGCTAAGTTTCAAAACTTCCGGGCGCCAAAAATCGTTTCCGATTACGGTTTCAAAAATATAGGCGAACAGGTATCCCACCAGTCAGCCTGGGAAAAATCTGTCTTTGAAGTCTACCAGGATGCATCAATCCCATTTGAATGGACTCCCATTTTGAAAGATGAATGCGATAAAGCAGGAATTGATTATTTCTCCTCCCCTTATGACTTTGATGCAATTGATATGCTTTATCCATATGTGCCTGCGTTTAAAGCAGGCTCGGGTGAAATCGATTGGGTTGAAGCGCTGGTCAGAATGGCAAAATTTGGGAAGCCACTGCTCCTGGCAACAGGCGCTTCAAACATCAATGATGTTCAGCGTGCTGTACATGCAATCCTGCCGATCAATCAGCAGCTTATTTTGATGCAGTGCAACACAAATTACACCGCAAGCCCGGATAATTTCGACCATATAAATCTCAGAGTATTGAAAACATACCAGATAATGTACCCAGAAGTTATCGTGGGTCTTTCGGACCATACCCACGGACATGCAACCGTACTTGGCGCGGTTACATTGGGCGCCAGGGTAATTGAAAAACACTTTACGGATGATAACAGCAGGACTGGTCCCGATCATAAATTCGCCATGAACCCGTCTACCTGGAAGGATATGGTGGACCGAACTCGAGAACTGGAGCGCGCCCTCGGTTCTGCCGATAAATTTGTTTGCCGGAATGAACAGGAGACGGTTGTGATACAGAGACGGTGTCTGCGGGCAGCGAGAAATATAAAAGCTAGTGAGACCTTCACCCGCCAGATGATCGATGTGCTGCGACCAGCCACGCCTGGGGCGATCCTCCCGCCGGAGATTGAATTGGTGATCGGCGTACAAGCACTTACTGATATACCTGCCGGCAAAGAACTGCGCTGGACTGACCTCGGTTCCTGACCGGGACAATCAATCCGTAGCGATTCTATTCTCGCAATTCCTAAAAAAATTCGAATTAGTAATTCCAAGATCAGTGCGTATTCTTTATTTCACCCGCAGATACACTGTCCATGACCAACGGTTTTTAACCGCCCTTTCCACCGAAGGATTCGAAATTAACCTGCTTATTCTGGAAAAGGGAACCAATCAAATTAAAGCTTTCACGCAACCGGAAAATGTCTCTATCGTGCCGTGGACAGGCTTAAAACACCCACTCAACTGGTACAGCGGCTTCTATTTACAAAAGTCACTTGGAGCCATTGTCGAGCAAGTCAAGCCGGATTTGATCCATGCTGGCCCAATCCAATCCTGCGCATTTCTTTCCGCCTTAACATATTTTAACCCATTGGTAAGCGTATCATGGGGGTACGATTTACTGATAGATGCTGATTGCAGCAGTATCAACCGCTGGGTCACAAAATACACGCTTCGGAAAAGCGATATCCTTATCGGAGACTGCCAGACAATCCGGGAGAAAGCCATATATTTCGGCATGCAATCCGACCGGATCGTCACTTTTCCATGGGGAATCGACCTCTCCCGTTTCAAAACCACAAATACAAAACAGGGCGAAAATGGGACTTTCACCCTGTTGTCCACCCGGGCATGGGAGCCAATATACGGAGTTGAAACAATCGCTCGCGCATTCGTCGAAGCAGTCCAGGAAATACCTCAATTAAGACTTGTAATGCTTGGAAACGGCTCACAAAAGGAACTCCTTTACCGGATTTTTTCCACAGGGAATGCACTGGACAAAGTGAAATTTGCCGGTCAGGTTAAACAGGCTGAACTGCCGCGCTACTACCAGAAGGCAGACCTCTATGTTGCGGCGACTCACAGCGACGGTACATCAATATCCCTGCTGGAAGCGCTGGCATGCGGTACCCCGGCGCTGGTATCTGACCTGCCGGGAAATCAAGAATGGATCAACCCAGGAATCCAGGGCTGGCTTTTCCCGAAAGGTGATACAGGTGGTTTGAAAGACAGCATAATCAACGCATGGAATAACCGCGACCGCTTGACTGAAATGGGAAAATCCGGCCGTTCTATTGCCGAGTCCCGCGCAGACTGGAATAAAAACTTCCCCAAACTGCTCGAGGCTTACAAACTCGCACTGCATCTTGCCGCTTCAAGATAGCATTGATATCGCAAGGCGGATGAAAAAAATGAGTCCAAGGACAATAGGGATAATCCAGGCTCGCTTGAATGCCTCCCGTTTACCAGGGAAGGTTCTCAAAGACATCGCTGGCGAGCCTATGCTTGTCAGGGTTTTTGAACGCACCAGCCAGTCAACGTCACTCGATGGAGTCCTGGTCGCGACCACAATAGACCCATCTGATGATGCCATTCAAACCCTTTGCTACCAGCGCGGGTACCCATGCTTTCGCGGCGATATTTTCGACGTCCTTGACCGGTATTACCGGGCTGCATCGGATATACAAGCTGAGATTATTGTTCGAATCACAGCGGATTGCCCGGTTATTGATCCAGTTGTTATTGACAGAACGGTGAATTCCTTCTTGGGCTTTGACAACAAAGGCATTCCAATAACCGAACAGTACGATTTCGCTGCGAATAGGCTGCCTCCCCCATGGTCGCGCACATATCCGATAGGACTGGACACAGAAGTTGTCTCATATCAAAATCTGGAACTGGCATGGAGGCAGGCAGACCAGAAACACCAGCGTGAACATGTGATGCCTTTTTTCTACGAACAACCCGATCGTTTCCGCATATGTCATGTAAAGTACAAACACGATTATGGGTGGCTGCGCTGGACAGTCGACACCCCAGCGGACCTGGAACTGCTGCGGATGATTTACGCCAGATTTCCAGACAGGGATAACTTCTCCTGGCTTGAAATTATTGACCTTTACCGGAAAGAACCTGAATTATTCCAGATAAACGCTGAGGTTAAAGCGAAAGATTACCGCCAGGTTGATCACCGCCAAACCTGAACCGAGACAAATTACCTGAACTGTTAGATGAATCCTTTTCTTACAATTTTCAGCGCTCCCAAACCATTTACAACCCCCCATATAAACCTTATACAACGGAATGCAATTCAATCTTGGCTGAATATTGGAGAGGGCATTTATGTAATCCTGATAGGTGATGAACCCGGGGTAAACGAAATCGCTGCTGAGTTCCCGGTTGGGTTTATACCTAATGTAGAGAGGAACAGCAGCGGTACACCTCTGGTCAGTTCCATTTTTACGCTCGCTCGTCAGGCTACAACAAGCCCATACCTGGCATACGTTAATGCGGACATCATATTGCTTCCGGAATTCTTGGACACCTTAAAAAAGATCTCTGCGATCGAAAAACAATTTCTCATCATCGGTCAACGCTGGGACCTGGATATTGACTATCCCATGAATTTCTCCCCAGGATGGGATCAGATGCTTATCCGGGACGTGAAAAAATCCGGATCCCTGCACCTTCCAGCTGGAAGTGATTATTTTATATTTCCGCGTCCACTCTTTGAGGCGATTCCAGATTTTGCGATCGGACGGGCTGGCTGGGATAACTGGATGATTTACAACGCAAAAAAGCACAACTGGACTGTCATCGATGCGACGCCATCTAACAGAGTTGTGCACCAGAATCATGATTATTCGCATTTAGCAGGTGGAAGGCCACATTACGAACAGGAAGAATCATTTGTGAATGAAGATCTGGCTGGTGGAAGAGAGAATCTTTACATGGTTCTCGACTGCGACAAACAACTTCGTGACGGAGATCTTGTCAGACCTCCAGTCACCCTTGTCCGCTCGTTACGCAGGCTAGAATTACTGATGGAACCTATCAACGGCAGGAAAAACAAAACGCGCCGATATCTTTCCCGCCGCTTTCGACGATGGCGCCGCCAGATTACTGGCTCGCTGTAAGCACTTCCAATGCGAACAGGTCAGAACCCCGCAAAATCAATCGAGTACGTCCCCCAACCGCAAAGGGTTACTGTCGCGTTAATATCATACATCCCATTCATGAAGGGATATTATTCCAACAGCCTGGATGTATTAAACGTTTGTCTAAAAAGTATCAAAAACAACACGAAGATACCTTATGACCTGCTGGTATTTGATAACGGCAGCTGCCGGGAGGTCAAAGAACACTTGAAAAACGCTCAACAGAATGGGGATATCCAATATCTGGTTTTATCAGATAGAAACATTGGAAAAGCGGGGGCATGGAATTTCATCTTCGGATCAGCCCCCGGAGAACTGATCGCATACAGCGACGCGGATATCTACCACTATCCCGGCTGGTTGTCCGCCCTGATCCAAGTTTACGAAACCTTCAACAACATCGGTATGGTTACCGGGATCCCGATGTGGAGTCCGGAAGAATTTTCGACAAGTACGATTGATTGGGCGCAAGATAATCCCAAAGTAAACATAGAATACGGGGCTTTTCTCCCCTGGGAAGATTACTGGCGGCATGCCCGGAGCCTGGGGCACACAGCACAGAAAGCCCGGACTCATTTTGAAAAATGTAAGGAATATGTTATCGAATATCAAGACTTGAAATGTTATGCGGGCGCGGGGCACTTTCAATTCCTTGCTCCAACGGATGCCCTCCGGTCCGTGCTGCCTATCCCATCTCAACGTCCAATGGGCCAAGTCAGACTTTTAGATAAATCATTAAACGATAGAGGTTATCTTCGATTATCAACGGATAAATGGTGGGTACAGCACTTAGGCAACAGCTTGTTAAGCATTGAAATGCAAAACGTTCAAGCTGAGCATGAAATCCCCGGTATCTCCGAAATTACAGCTAACCAACAGCCTTATCAAATGAATAAGGTCTGGATCTGGAATATAAAACCTGTCCGGCGTTTTTTACAGTGGGTTCATGGGGCTACATTTGAGATACTTTACCGGTCATAAGATATAAAAAATGGGGAATCGGATTTTAATCTGTGCAGACCACGGACTGGCGGTCATCTATTTTCTGCAAAGCGACTTGGTGCCAACATTGCTGGATTCGGGAGTGCAAATCGTTATCCTTACTGATGATGGGATACTGAAGGGAATTGAAAACAGGTTTAAACAACCCGGCTTGAAATTTGAGGGTTTAAGACTGAAAGAAACAAAAGCTTATTTCAACCAGGTGGATAATTCAAGGCAGTGGTGGCTTGATTTTCTACGTCGTGCAGGCGCATCGAACCGAATTAACCTGCAGGCAGTTGATGGGTTTATCAATCAGGTGGAAGATGAAGCCCACAGCCGTCGGAAGAAATTATTTCCGCTGATGAGGGGGATAGTCTGGTTATTACGCAATTCGCGCCCCGCAAGGGAATATCTCAAGAATTATCAAAACCGCTACACAGATAGTATTTACACAAACCTGTTTAAGCACTATAAGCCAGACCTGGTCCTTGCCAGCACACCAGGTTGGCGCTGGGACCGTTACCTGCTGCGTGAAGCAGCCAGAGCTGGCATTCCCACAGGCGCGGTCATTGTGGGCTGGGATAATACCAGCAGTTACAGCCTGCCCGGCGCGCCGCTGGACTGGGTCACATGCTGGTCTCAGATCCAGAAAGAGGAACTGATTAACGGGGCAGATTGGTCTCCTGAGCATGTTTACATTGGAGGTATACCCTCTTACGATGGATATTTCCGGCATGATTGGCTGATACCAAAGGATGAATACTTCCGCCTCCACAACCTGGATGCCGGGAAAAAACTAATTTCATACGCGTGCAGTTTTATTTCATTTTCACCAAATATCCAGAATATTGAGGCACTTACTCGTATTGTCTCTACTCAGAAGCTGAACAATCCCAGTCAATTGCTAATCCGGTTCCATCCTAACCACTTCCTGGATGTGCCCCGTTTTATACAGGAAAGAGAGCAAATTCGAGAATTGGCTAAAAACGAACCCGATATCCATGTTGTTGAACCGGTCCCGCTTGGAGGCTCATTGGGTTACTATTCAGGTGAAGATATGCCTGAGAAATCGTCAATGATGGCGTATTCAGATGTATTTACCACCGTTTACTCGACCATGGTCGTTGAAGCTTCCGCACACGGAACACCAGTGATAAGCATTTGTATCGACTCCCCGACCGGTTGGCCCGGAAAATACACTCTTCCGCTCTCAAAGATAGCCGGATGGCCAACACATTCACGCTTCCGAAATTCGGGGGCTGGTCGCGAGGTCATCTCCGAAGGTCAGCTGGCCGACACACTCAATTTCTACCTTGATAATCCAGGAGTTGACCGGGACGCCCGTTTTGCATTCATAAAGGATGAGTGCACATATACCAATGGAAATGCCGGGAAGCGAACGGCCGAAATCATATTATCAAGATTGAATAACAAAGATGGCGCATAAATACAGAAACCGGCTGGCAGCGGCCATTCGCTATCTTATTTCTGGACGATACCCTCCAGGTGAAAGGGCGAGAAACCCTGACTTTGATATCCCGCCAATTAGTGAAAAAGAAATTGCGGAAGCGAAAACTTTTTTTTCAATGGAAAAATTTTTTATATTCGGACACGCCCGATCCGGCACCACCCTGCTGACAAGGCTCATCAGACTGCATTACAAAGTTCACTGCAATTACCAGGGCCATTTTTTCACTCGGCCTCCCTTACTGCAGTCCCTGGTATCAGATGAGAAAATTCAAAGTTGGCTTACACGCAGGAGCAACCGCTGGAATCGCGGTAAAAATCCTTCTCCAGTAATATTGAGAGCGGCAGTTGACTTTATCCTCGAGCGTGAAGCAAAAAGCCTCGGAAAATCGATCGTGGGTGACAAAAGCCCAAACAGCCTGCTGAATGGAAAAGCGGTCAGATTGCTGAATAATATATATCCGGATGCACGTTTGATCTACATCGTTCGTGACGGGCGGGATGCAGTAGTTTCACACCGCTTTCAATCATTTATAGACGCTACTCAGCATCTTTCCGAGCATGATTGGAAAATCCGTGAAACTTTCATCAATGACCCGGAATCTTTTATCAACGGGAAAAATTCCATTTTTACAGAAAAAGGGTTGAGAAGGTCTGCCCAGGGTTGGGACCTTAACGTTCGCGAAACGGTTGAAATTGGCAAAGCACTGTTCAATGACCGATTTTATTCGTTGAAATATGAACACCTGGTAGAAAATCCTTTAGAAGAACTCCCCTTATTATGGAATTTCTTAAACGCAGGCGAACCGCAAACAGATATTCAGGAACTGATCGCTAACGAGATGCAAAGCAATCCTGATGCAGATTGGCAGAATCAAAAGGCTGGGGAGATCGCCAGCGCCCTTCAGAAAGGCAAACGCGGTAATTGGGAACAGTATTTCAATAACAATGACCGCAGGATATTTGAAGAAATCGCCGGCAATACACTCAAGAATTGGGGGTATATCTGAAATGAAATTCCTGATCGCTGGTCTGGGATCAATCGGTAACCGCCACCTGCAGAATTTATTAACGCTCGACCAGAAGGATATCGTCCTGTATAGAACCTTCAAGAGCACTTTGCCCTCTGAGAACAATGATCGTTTTCCTGTTGAGACTAACCTGTCAGCTGCATTATCACACAATCCGGACGCGGTAATAATCTCAAACCCGACCTCATTACACCTGGATGTAGCAATACCGGCTGCCAACATGGGATGCCATATCTTTATGGAAAAACCCTTATCAAACAGTTTGGACCGAGTCGACGAGTTAAAAAAAGCGGTTGAAAATGGAGGCGGGCATTTTTATACCGCATTCCAATTCCGCTTTCACCCGGGACTCAGAAAGATAAAATTTTTTCTTGACGAAGGGAAGATTGGCAGGCCAGTTTCGGTTCGTTCCCACTGGGGTGAGCACCTCCCTGGTTGGCACCCCTGGGAAGATTACCGCTTAGGTTACAGCGCACGGAATGACCTTGGTGGCGGCGTTGTTCTGACACTCTGCCATCCTCTTGATTACCTCCGCTGGCTTTTTGGGGATGTCTCCAGCGTGCAAGCCTTTACAGCAAAATTGAGCGATCTGGAATTGGATGTTGAAGATACTGCAGAAATAGGGTTGCAGTTTTCGAGCGGAGTTTTGGGAAGCGTTCACCTCGATTTCTGCCAGAAACCTCCTGCCCATTACCTGGAAATTATTGGAACTGAAGGGACAATTCGCTGGAATAACGCGGATGGCACTGTTCACTTGTACCCTGCATCCAGAGGTGAATGGCAGGAATTCTCCACGCCGGGAGGATTCTCACGAAATAATATGTTTCTGGAGGAGATGGGTCACTTTATTTCTGTTATCCAAGGCAATGAAATGCCTGCCTGTACACTTGACGACGGAATCGGTGCATTGAGAATCAGCCTGGCGGCTCTGAACTCGCAAAAAGAAAGAAAAAAAGTTCGTTTGTAATTTTTGCTATAATTGCGGTTTCGTTTTATAACATTGTCACAATAAATTCAAGTTTTTGGGAGTACTTTTTTATGATCGATAAAACTACAAAGAGCACATTGATTGCTCCTTATGGAGGCGAATTAATCAATCTTCTGGTTGGGGAGGATGAGAGGCAGGATCTGCTGTCCCGCTCAAATCGTCTTCCCTCAGTAAGAATATCCGAGCGTTCACTTTGCGACCTTGAACTTCTCGCTACTGGTGCATTTTCTCCACTTGACAGATTTATGGGCAAGGAGGACTATGAAAGAGTATTAACGGAAATGCGGTTAAAGAACGGGGTGCTCTTTCCAATTTCGATCACCCTGCCCGTCGACGAAGATGCAATGCCAGCCTGGAGTGAACAGATCACCCTGAGCGATTCGCGCAACAACACACTAGCAATCATGCAGATCGAGGATGTATTTCACTGGGATTCTCTAAGGGAAGCCAGACTTGTACTAGGCACTACAGACCCAAAACACCCCCTTATCTCAGAGATGGTTCGTTGGGGAAAAGTTTATGTAACAGGTGAGTTAAAAGTACTCAATTTACCTGTCTACCACGATTTTATCAGCCTGCGCATGACCCCGAGCGAAGTGCGGTCCATATTGGAGGAAATGGGGAATAAGAATGTAGTCGCCTTTCAAACCCGAAATCCGATGCACCGGATACACGAAGAAATCACAAAACGAGCTTCTAATGATGTTAACGGAAGTCTGTTAATTCACCCTGTTGTGGGGATGACAAAACCCGGGGATGTAGACCATTACACACGTGTCCGCACCTACCGGACTCTATTCGAAAACTACTATGACAGAAATAAAACCCTGCTCAGTTTACTACCTTTAGCTATGCGAATGGCTGGGCCTCGGGAGGCTTTGTGGCATGCAATCATCCGCCGGAACTACGGCGCAACTCATTTTATTGTCGGAAGAGATCACGCTGGACCGGGTAACGACAGCCACGGTAAACCATTCTACGGTCCTTATGAAGCCCAGGCAATGATGGCGCAGTACGCGGAAGAAATTGGGGTTGAACCTGTAGAATTTAAGGAGCTTGTGTATCTTGCCGACGAGGAGCGCTATGAAGAGAGCCACAAAATCCCGGAGGGAGCGCGAACGTTTTCTATATCCGGAACGAAGGTTCGAGACGAATTTCTTGCAAAGGGACAACTTCTCCCTGATTGGTATACCCGAACTGAAACAGCAAACATTCTTCAGGAGATGTATCCTCCCCGCAATAAGCAGGGATTTTGCATCTGGTTCACCGGTCTCAGTGGTTCCGGAAAATCCACAACAGCGGAAGTGTTGACCTCGCTTCTACTGGAAAGCGGACGTCAGGTAACATTGCTTGACGGCGATGTTGTCCGCACCCATCTCTCCAAGGGTCTCGGGTTCTCAAGAGAAGACAGGGACACAAATATCCTGCGGATTGGTTTCGTCGCCGGAGAGATTGCGCGGCACGGGGGGACAGTTATCTGTGCTGCGATCAGTCCCTATCGAGCAACCCGAAATGAAGCGCGTAAAATGGTTGGAAACGGTCATTTTATTGAGGTATTTGTAGATACACCAATTGAGGTTTGTGAAGAACGCGACGTTAAAGGCTTATACGCCCGCGCCCGCCGCGGTCAGATAACGGGTTTCACCGGCGTTGACGATCCATATGAAGAACCTGTGGACCCGGAGATTCGAATTGAAACAGTAAAAACAGATCCACTTTCAAATGCCGAAAAAATCACCGATTATCTAAAGGAGTTTGGGTTTATCACGCCAGACGGCGGTTCATCGGATGATCAACATAAAATTGTAACCATCGAAGATACAGAACTTGAAAAGGCAAATTAAGAAACCACAATTTTTATCTACACAGTTTAAGAACACCCTTCAGGCTAAATTGTGTCAACTATGAACGAGAACAAAGACAACCAGCATATTTTCGATCAATTCTCATTAACTGGAAAGAGTGCGATTGTAACCGGAGGTGCGGGACTACTGGGTACTGAATTTTGCCGGACGCTTGCAGAGGCAGGCTCTCAGGTCACCATCGCAGATTCAAATATTAACGCGGCAAGCCACCTCGCTGAAATCCTATCATTGGAAGGGTATCAGGCTATAGCTGTCCAAACTGATATAACTCAACCCGAGTCAGTCCGCGAGATGGTATCCAGAACTGTGGATGCATTTGGAGCATTAAATATTCTTGTTAACAGCGCTGCGATGGACCCGAAATTTGACTCGCAACATAATTCCATCAAAAAAGGCATAAAAGCTCAAGACAAGTATACAGCCTCGTTCGAAGAATACCCGATTGAATTCTGGCGATCAGCCATTGATGTGAACCTGACTGGCGCATTCATTTGTTGCCAGGAAGCGACAAAACCCATGCTGGAGCATGGCAGCGGGGTGATAATAAATATATCCTCTATTTATGGAATTACTGCACCTGACCAGAGGATTTATGGAATCCTGGATTCCCAGCCGCAATATAAACCGGCTTTCTATTCTGTTACCAAAGCCGGTATTCTCGGGCTTACCCGCTATCTTGCCGCTTACTTCGCAGGAAAAAACATACGTGTGAATGCACTCTCCCCCGGCGGTGTTTTCAACGACCATGAGGATAGTTTTGTGAGAGCCTACTCAGCAAGGACAATTCTGGGGCGGATGGCATCCAGGGATGAGATGAATGGAGCCCTTTTATTTCTAGCCTCGGATGCCTCAAAATATATGACCGGAGCGAATCTGGTTGTTGACGGCGGCTGGAGCGCATGGTAACTGAAGTCCTTGCAATTATCCCAGCCCGTGGGGGATCCAAAAGTATCCCCCGAAAAAATATACGTTTATTTGCTGGACATCCTCTGATCGCTTACAGCATTGCTGCAAGCCTGGCGTCAAAAACAATTTCCCGCACAATCGTATCCACAGACGACTCAGAAATTGCTGACATATCTCAGAAGTATGGTGCACAGGTACCATTCATGCGACCCGCCGAGTTAGCCCGGGATGGCACACCTGACTTGCCTGTATACGCTCATGCGCTCCAATGGCTTGAGGACAATGAGAACTACCAGCCAGACATCTTTGTGCAGCTACGGCCCACTTCCCCTTTTCGGCGAGTCAGCCATATCGATGAGGCAGTTGAGCGGTTAATTAAACGACCCGACGCGGATGCAATCCGAACTGTTTGTATTCCCTTTCAGAATCCCTTTAAGATGTGGTATATCAAACCGGATGGATTTATGCAGCCAATTATAGAAAGCGGTTTTTCCGAATCCTACAATCTGCCTCGCCAGGCGTTACCCGAAGTTTTCTGGCAGACCGGATACGTCGATGCAGCGTGGTCGAAGACGGTGACAACCAAAGATTCAATGACTGGCGACCGGATTCTGCCCCTGGTTATTGATCCAGGTGATTGGATCGATATTGACTCCCCGGATGATTGGCAGCGCGCAGAGCGTTTAATCGAAAGCGGGGAAATTACTTTCGAAGACCTTGGATTCAGGATCAAATAGTCAAATAATTCGCAGTTCTACCTAATAAAAAAATCACGCAACCAGGAGATATTCAATGCCCGAAATTAAAATCGGAGATCGCATCATTGGAGACGGACATCCCACCTACATCATCGCCGAGATCGGAGTCAACCATAACGGGATTCTCGAACTGGCGCTGCAACTTATTGACGTCGCAGTCGAAGCAGGCGCTGATGCAGTTAAATTTCAAAAACGCAACCTGAAAAAATTATATGCAAAGAAATACCTGCAGAACGCCAATGCCGGGGAAAAAACTTTGCGCTATATCCTGCCAATTCTCCAGCAGGTCGAATTACCCGAAGAAGCTTATGAACGGATAGTTGAGCACTGCCATGCAAAAGAGATCACATTCTTATGCTCAGCATTTGACCCGGACAGCGCTGACTTTCTAGCTGATATGGGCGTGCCAGCATATAAAGTCGCCTCAGCAGATCTCACAAACCTCCCATTGCTTGATTACCTTATCCAGAAAAACAAACCGCTTATCCTTTCGACGGGGATGTCCCGGATGGATGAGGTCCGCTATACAGTTGATTTTTTGAAAGCACATGAGGCGGAATTTGCCCTGCTGCACTGCAACAGCACATATCCAGCAGCTTTTGAAGATATCAACCTGCGGTTCATGGAAAAGTTGCGTGAATTCGGTGTACCAGTTGGATATTCAGGCCACGAACGCGGCATCGCCGTTTCAACGGTCGCATCAGCCCTGGGTGGATGCATAATCGAAAGACATCTTACACTCGACAGGACAATGGATGGACCTGACCACGCAGCCAGCCTGGAACCGCAAGGGTTCAAGAAAATGGTGCGGGACATCCGCCAGGTTGAAATGGCGCTTGGAACAGGCAGTGAAAAATTTTTCTCCCGAGGGGAGATATTGAATCGAGAAGTTCTAGGAAAAAGTCTGGTCGCAGCGAAACGAATTCAACCTGGAGAGACAATTACAGCCGAGATGGTAACCGTAAAGGGGCCAGCTTTGGGTATTACGCCCCAGCGGTATCCCGATTTAATTGGCCGAAAAGCAGAACGGATCAT
>JBJYWI010000215.1:0-3910 GCA_046259385.1 Anaerolineales bacterium | reverse complement strand
TCTCGGATGGCAGTGACCCGTATTTGTTACTCCAATTCCACTTGTAAAGTCCAGGTATCTGTCACCATTTTGGTCGTAAATATATGAACCTTCACCGCGAACAGCGATGATCGAATTGTATCTGGACCAAACCGGGGATAGAAATTCTACGTTCCTTGTTTGATTCTGCATGTCTTCTCTCCTGAATTTTTCATTATCTGTATTGTATGCTATCAAGACATTATGATCAAGATACATCAATAGTATCTCTTGAAATCTATGTTATCCTAGAATTCATCAAAATAATCTGATTATAAAAAATGAAAAATAATACAATATTAGATCAAATTGATGCAGCCATAATCATCTCCGCAAATATTGAGTGGAATGTAATTCGGGAAATATTTCCTTCTGTAGAAGTAAATTTTTCACCTTTTGGTGAATGGTTTATTGAGAACATCAGTATCATTTCTGATGAAAACAATGTTGAAAAGAAAATAAAAGTGATCTATTTCCAAGGTGGCTGGGGGAAAATCTCTGCTGCTGCATCCACCCAATATATAATCGACTGCTGGAAGCCCAAATTGGTGTTAAATCTAGGAACATGTGGTGGATTCAAGGACGAAATTGATCGTGGAACCTTAATTCTTGCTGAAAAAACAATTGTGTATGATATATACGAACAAATGTATTCATCTCAAGATCATATAGACCACTACACCACTGAATTGGACGTATCTTGGATAAAAGAGGATTTTCCAGTTAAGTTAGTGAAAACCGTTCTTGTTTCTGGTGACAGGGATCTTTCTTATGAGGATATACCAAAACTCAAGGATGATTACCATGCTGTTGCAGGAGATTGGGAATCAGGGGCGATAGCCTTTATTTCAAGGTTGAATAGAACCCCCGCAATAATCCTGCGCGGCGTAACAGACTTGGTGAGTAAAGATGGTGGTGAGGCTTACACAGATGTGGAGATATTTGAGAGAAACACCAGGGGAATAATTACCAAACTGGTTCAAATTTTGCCGTATATTTTCAAGTCAAGTAAATTTCTCTGATCCAGCTTGCTGCTTCACTCAGATCAAATTTATTTCCAATCTCTACCATTCTGGGTATTTCATCCACCTGATCCATTGCGATTGAATATGGTAAAAGTGGGTTGACCCTCAAGTATCTAGTCCCAAGAAGTTGTCTGCACTGATAATCTGCAAGCCCCGCGCTTCCTTCGGTTACCAGGTTGATAATCTTAGTCGCCCAGTGTAATACCCCCCAATCACCATATTGAACCGGTATATAATGAGGATTGTGCCCAGTCCCGAATGAAATTAATACAATATCCGATAGTCTTTCTCCTCCTGTTTGAGGATGAATCGCCTGGGCTAACGCACACATGCTTGGATTATTTGCAACCACTCCACCATCTATATAACCCTGAAATATTGGAAAATATGTCGGAGCGTTTGCAGTTCGAATAGCAACATCAATAACAGATTCCTTTCCATCTGAATCAGAACCAGGATAATTATGAAAAAATTTTGCTTTCCACTGGCGGTTTACACTAGAATTAACTGGTGAATTATCAAGGTCAAATGAAGAGATCAAGACCTTTTTAGGCAAATCATTCAATTTTAATTCTCCAAATTGTTTCGATAACTCTTCCTTTAATGGGTTTAAAGAATATTTTGCGCCAATTAAATTTCCCAAAGCTAAAATTTTCCGAACAATCGACATTTTAAAAACAAGATCCCCCTTTTCCTCATAAATTCTCCTTGCCTGGGTAGGATTTAATCCTGAAGCCAACCCGAGCGCTATCAATCCGCCAGTCGAAGTGCCGGCAAATAGATCAACCTCCGATAAAAAACCAGGGATTTCTCTTTCAAGCCGTTCCAGCAATATTGCTGTGATTAATCCTCTTATTCCGCCGCCATCAATGGTCAGTATCCGATACTTTTTCATATTCTCACCTAAAGATAGGTATTGAAATTGCTTATCCTTTTATTGCATTATGTATGCCAATGGTACAAGGTTGAGCATTCTGCTCTTCACCAGAGAATTTAATCTCATTGGATGGTTGAAAACGGTTATCTTGGGGTAAACTTCTTACATGAGGAGGTTGATATGAAATTTGTAACTATTGACGAGATGATTGCGATAGAAAAAGATGCCAACCTATCAGGTCTTACATACGACTTAATGATGAAGAATGCCGGTACAGGTCTGGCAGAAGTAATAATTAAGGAATTAACTCACCATAAGACTGGAGGCATTCTAGCCCTGGTAGGGTCAGGGAATAATGGAGGGGATACACTGGTTGCGCTTACATATCTGGCTAAAAGAGATTGGAAAACAACTGCATACATCGTCCGTGAACGGAAGAAATCTGATAAACTGGTTGATCAATACCTGAAAGTTGGGGGAAGACTGTTCGATATTAATTCCGATGAAAATTTTGTCAATTTAAACAGTTTACTGAGAGACAATGATATTCTCTTGGATGGTGTATTAGGGACCGGGATTCGATTGCCGTTAAAACCTGAGTTGGCGAAATTTTTTCAATATGTCAACAATGAATTATCCGTTTTGGAAAAGCCGCTATATATAATTGCTGTCGATTGTCCCTCCGGGATGGATTGTGATAGCGGCAAAACTGCCCCAGAATGTATTGCGGCTGATATGACTGTGACAATGGCAGCAATTAAACAGGGTTTATTAAAATTCCCTGCATACAATCTGGTTGGTGAAATCAAATTGGTTAGTATTGGACTGCCTGAAGAAGGAGAGGCTCTTGAAACCTGGAGATCAGTAAAGAACTTTGTGCCTGATGAAAAATGGTCGTCAAAAGCTTTACCGGTTAGACCTTTGAATGCACACAAAGGCACTTTTGGTACAGCTGTAATTGTTGCAGGTTCGGTTAATTTTACCGGGGCAGCATACCTCGCTGGAATGGCAGCTTATCGGATAGGAACCGGGCTGGTGACTATGGCAGTTCCATCCCCAATACAAACTGCATTATCAGGTGTATTTCCAGAAGCTACCTGGTTACCGTTACTACATAATAACGGTTATATAGCTCCAGAAGCTGTTAGCACTATCAATGAAAATTTCAACAAATGTAGCGGAATGCTGATAGGGCCAGGATTTGGGATAAATCAATCGACATCTGGCTTTATATCTGAAATACTCAAGATCAGGAAATCCAAAATTGATGCCTCAGATTCTGGTAGGTTTAATTCTAGTTTTCCTCCTTTGGTGTTTGATGCAGATGGTTTAAAACTTCTTGCGGAAACGAAACTTTGGTGGAATTTTCTTCCCCCTTTCACAATCTTAACACCTCACCCGGGAGAAATGTCAGTTCTCACCGGTATGGAAGTCAATGAAATTCAATCTAATCGTTTGGACGTGGCTCTTGAATACAGTAAAAAATGGGGGCACATCCTGGTACTTAAAGGCGCCTTCACAATCATCGCCCATCCGGAGGGATACGCTGCTGTAATTCCTTATGCAACTCCCTCATTGTCAAAGGCAGGTACTGGAGATGTACTGGCAGGAACCATTATTGGTTTATTGGCTCAAGGGATAGAACCATTTGAATCAGCAGTTTTAGGCTCCTGGATACATGCTAAAGCGGGATTGGTATGCACTGACAAACAAGGTAATACCGCTTCTGTGATTGCAGGAGACCTGATCGATGCATTCCCTGAAATAATATCATTTTTAACTCAATTAAAAAAATAGAATTGCGTTCGAATCCCCGCCTTGAATTCAATTATTCACAATTCTGTTTTCTATGAGTAAATGAGGTCTGGAGAACTTCAGATACTCATAGCAGTTTATTGTGGCTGGATGGTAGGACAGTTACTCCTAGTTATACATCCTCTGTGGGCTCGGAATCTGCCTCGTTATTTTCTTCGACTATGATCACTTCTTC
>JBJYWI010000214.1:0-3592 GCA_046259385.1 Anaerolineales bacterium | reverse complement strand
ATAAGCCAAAACAGGCTGGTGAGTCAAGCCTTGAAGCCGCCAAGTTTGTTGTCGTTTTTGGTCAGGGAGTGCAACATCGTGATGATTTAGAAATGATGCATACGGTTGCTGAATTGTTGGAAGGTCAATTGGCCTGCTCCCGCCCCATTGCTTCTGATAGGGATTGGTTTCCCGATTGGTTGGGATTGTCAGGTGCCAAGGTCAAACCTGAATTATGTTTGACAATAGGTGTTTCTGGTGCGATTCAGCATATTATTGGTATCCGTGATTCACGGTTGATTGCTGCAATTAATAATGACGAAAATGCACCAATTTTCTCACAGGCGGACTATGGGATCGTTGCAGATTTATATGAATTTCTTCCCGCCTTTATAGAACGCCTTAAGTCCCGTGAAATCAAAGCGGTATAGGTAGAAGAAAGACATTGTTTGTATGTAAATGATGAAATCGATCAATTAAATAATCAAGAAGGAGTATGTAATGAAAAAGAAAATTGGTATTATTGGTGGAGGCATTATCGGAACATCAACCGCATACTTTCTCAGCCAGTACCCGGATGCAGAAGTTACCGTTTTTGAAAAGAATAGTATTGGATCCGGAACAACAGCTAAATCAGCTGGCACTTTTTGTTTAATTGATGATTCTGTCTCTCACGAATTCTGGTCAGTTCGACTGTTTGGTTTTAATTTCTACACCGGCATTGAGAAAGAAAACCCTGGCTCTACTGGATTTGAAAAAACCGGGACATTAACTGTTTGCCCGTATAAAGAGTATGAGAGGTATGTCAAGCAGGCAATTGATCTGACATTGGCTTCTGGTTATCATGCGGAATATTGGGAAGACCCAGAAAAAATTTGTAAAATCGTCCCGGATCTTAATTTGGATGGTGTTTTAGGTGCAGGCTGGTGCCCTGATGATGGTTTCTTTGACGCTACAATGTGCGCCAATACGTTAGCCCGCATGGCACGTGAGCGAGGAGTCCAGTTTTTGACCAGCACCAAAGTTACCGATTTCAAAACCTCGAATGGAAAAGTCACTGGGCTGGAAACCAGCGCGGGCGATTTTGATTTTGATATTGTGGTGGATGCAAGCGGACCTTGGATCAGGCACCTGGCAAAATTAGTCGGATTAGACCTTCCTATCTGGCATACAAAAGCGGAAGTCTTTATCTTGGAGCCATCTGAAAAACTTGGATATGAATTTCCGGTTCTCAAGTACCCGCGCTTTTATGCCCGAAAAGACAAAAATAACATTTTCATTTGTAAATCCCACCAGAGTATGGATCTTAATGATCCGGAGCATGCAGGATTCTGGGACCCCGATCAGTTACCAATGACTGGAGGAACGGATGCGTACTTTTGGGATTTCTTGACGGAGGAATTGATGCAGCATTATCCACGTTTACTCGAATCCTCCATTGTCAACGAATGGGTGGGGTATCGTGCAGAACCGCCAGATTTCTTGCCGGTTTTAGGTCGTACTCCTGTTGAAGGCTATTTGTTAGCTGCTGGGGCAGGGGGAAACGGCGTGATCGAAGCCCCAACGATTGGCAGGGATATTGCTGCGTATATCATGACCGGTGCAGTATCCTGGTATCTTGATCGCTTACCATTGTCGAGACTGCAAAATCTTGAATATGACAAAACCGGTAAATTGATTGCAAAACCAGATATTGATATTCACTGATGAATTTTTCGAAGAGAAAATATAGTTGCTCCTGGATAATTGAAAATTCACCGCTGTAATTTGTAATAATCCATAATACCTGGAATGGGAATTTGATAGATGGAAAATCCCCTGCAAGCTGCAATTGAAGAAGCAAAGAAAGGTATGGCGGATGGGGGCGCTCCCATTGGCTCGGTAATGGTAATAAATGGCCGAATCATCAGCAGGGGACATAATCGCCAGAAACAAATGAACAGCATCATAAGGCATGCTGAGATGGATTGTATTGATAACGCGCATGGATTGTCATCTGATGATTTCTCAAAATCCACATTAGTTACCACCCTCTCTCCGTGCGAGATGTGTGCGGGTGCGATTATATTCTTCAGGATTCCCAGGGTAGTGATTGGTGAGAACCAAAACTATTTAGGCGCTGAAAAATACCTGCAATCTCGCGGGGTCGAAATTGAAGTATTAAATGATGAAACATGTATTCGAATGCTGCGTGATTTCGACAAGGCTTATCCGGGGGTTTGGAACAAGGGGTGAGAAGGATTATTTATCTGGTGAAGCATGATTGAATTACTTATTAGAAACGCGACTCTTCTGGATGGCACAAGGGGAATTGATATTGCTGTTGATAGTGGTGTGATTATAGGCAAAGGAATGCAGCTTGATTATCAAGCTCGGCAGGAATTTCAACTGGGCGGTAAGCTCATCATCCCTGGCTTTGTTGACCCGCACGTGCATTTGGATATTATTCTGATGAATTCCTTTGAAAAACCTGGCCGGACTGAACCATATCTTTCACACTATGGATTAAACGATACTGTCGAACGCAGGAGAGAGGGTTTCACATCCGGAGATATTGAAGAACGTGCTGGGGCAGCACTTGAATTGGCTTCCCGGCATGGTATCACGGCTCTGAGGGCACAATGTCATGTAGATACAAAAGTTGGTCTCAAACATATTGAAGCATTGCAGAGAGTGAAAGAACAATATGCTGGGCGTGTAACTGTTCAAATCGTGACTTTTCCACAGCAGGGATTTTCACGTAACCCTGGCACGTTGGATCTTATCCGGGAAGCTTTTCAGTCAGGCGCAGATGTGGTTGGGTGTGCCAGTAATCTTGATTTTGATTCTGCGGGAAAAGTTGATTTTAAGAAGCACATTGATACTGCATTTGATATGGCGTTGGAATTAGGGGTAGATCTAGATATTCACGCCGACCTTGGTATTCCGCGTGATGTGGAACTTGATGATTTAGAAATTGTTCATGTTGCCCGTCGGACTATCGAATTGGGCTATCAAGGAAGGGTGGCTGCTGGTCATGTTTGCGCCTTGGGGTCCGCTTCACAGGATGTCGCCCAAAAGGCGATTGAACTGATTAAGGAAGCAGATATCAGTGTAATTAGCCAACCGGATCTATATCGGTTAGGGCGAGACGATACTCAAAATGTACGTCGGGGATTAACCCGTGTCAAAGAACTGCTTGCTGCAGGAGTCAATGTGACTTATGCATCCAACAATGTTAGGGATGCCCTGCGCCCGATGGGAAATCTAAATCCCCTGGAAGAAGCGTTAATCCTCTCATATGGAGCCCATATGGATACGATAGAAGAATTTGATACTTTGATGAAGATGAGCACATACAATGCTGCTAAAGCACTTCAGCTTCCAAATTATGGGCTCGAAGAGGGATGTGATGCCGATTTTATAATCCTAGACGCATACACTCCATCGGGCGCTATTGTTGGTCAGGTTGAGAAGAATTATGTTTTTAAAGCTGGAAGGTTAATGGCATCCAGTCGGGTTGTGAGCGAGATCTTTAATGGAACATATTTACAGGAAGTAAAAAAAACTGAGGTGAATTGATGAGTGAGAATTTGAAAAAAACCCAACTTAACCAGTGGCATAAAGAACACGG
>JBJYWI010000213.1:0-3376 GCA_046259385.1 Anaerolineales bacterium | reverse complement strand
TATCCGAATTTAATCACATAATCTCATAACTAGAATATGCGGTTGATTGCGAGATCAATTTTATATATCTGTTTCATATCTGTATAATTGCGATAGTTGGTAATTTCTCAATATACACGTAATCGCTTAAGACTGGTTTTTTGAAAAATGATCGCAGGAATGAAACACTGCAATTATTAGTTTAAAAACGCAGGAGGCAAAAAATGTCAACACTCTTTACGTCTAAAAAAATTGGGCAACAGGAGATTCAGAATAGATTCGTTCATTCAGCAACCTATGAATGCATGGCGAAACATAGTGGTGCGGTTACCGATAAACTTATTAAAAGATACAGCAACATAGCAAAGGGTGGAACAGGGTTAATAATTCCCGGATATCTATTTGTAATGCCCAATGGCCGTGCGGTGAGATACCAAACCGGTATACACCATGATGATATGATCGAGGGGCTCAAGAATTTGGTTGATGTTGTTCATGATCAGGGCAGCAAAATTGCTTTTCAATTGGTCCATTCCGGAAGGCAGAGGAACGAGCATACTATCGGTCAAACTCCCATTGGTCCTTCAAAAGGTCCGAGAGATAATATTTACATGACAAAACCCAGAGAGATGACAGAGGAAGAAATTCAGGAAACCATAAAGGCTTTCGGCGCTGCTGCTTTTCTTGCCAGTGAAGCTGGGGCTGATGGAGTGCAGATACATGCTGCACATGGTTATCTGGTTAATCAATTCCTATCACCTTTTTTCAATAAGCGAAAAGATCACTGGGGCGGTTCAGATGAAAATCGATTTCGCTTTATAAAAGAAATTGCTCAAGAAATAAGAAAAAATATTTCAGATGAAATGTTTATTCTGGTTAAACTCAATACTCAAGATTATACACCCAAAGAAGGAATAACCATCGAGTTGTCCAAAAAATACTCAGAGTGGTTGGCTGGTTTACCAATTGATGGCATAGAAGTAAGTTGCGGTACATTGAGCTATTCTATGTTCAATATGATACGAGGAGATGTGCCGACAGAAGAAATTATAATGCGGTTTCCCCTGTGGAGGAAAATATTAGGTAAACTGATGTTGAAAAACATGGAGGGTAAATTTGATCTGGAAGAAGGATATAATCTGGAGGCAGCGAAGGCCATAAAACCGGTTATTGGAAAAATACCACTGCTTGTCGTCGGTGGATTGCGCAGGGTTGCCCACATGGAGGAAGTTCTCAACAATGGATTTGCAGATTTTATATCAATGAGCCGTCCTTTTATCAGAGAGCCTAATATCGTAAAGAAAATTAATGAAGGAAAATCTGACTCGGTAGCATGCGTTTCATGTAACAAATGCTTTGCGGCAGTGGCGAATTACATGCCTGTTTATTGTTATAATAAAGGGTTTCCAAAATGAATTATAAAAATTTCAGCTGTAGTAATTCCTTTCTAATAATCAGTGTTTTGTAATGTGGAAGGGGGATTAAAAATGAAAACCTTGAGAACGCCTGACGATCGTTTTCGCAATCTCCCTGGCTATCCGTTTGATCCCAACTATCTTGAGGTTCCGGATGGTGAGGGTGGCAGTCTCCGCATTCATTATGTGGAAGAGGGGCCAAAAAAAAGCGACCCGGTGCTGCTTATGCATGGCGAGCCGTCCTGGTCATATCTATATCGCAAAATGATTCCCATCATCCTGAACGCCGGACACAGAGCCGTCGCGCCGGATCTGGTTGGATTCGGCCGTTCTGACAAACCCACCGAGCGTAGTCATTACACCTACCAAAGACATGTAGACTGGATGCAGAGCTGGCTCGAAAAAATGAGGCTGAATAAAATTACATTGGTGTGTCAAGTTTGGGGAGGACTGATCGGATTGCGTTTGTTAGCGAATAATCCGGATCTTTTCGCACGAGTTGTTGTTGCCAACACGGGCCTGCCTACGGGAGACATGCCGATGCGCGATGCGTTTCTAAACTGGCGAAAATTTTCGCTGGAAGTGCCAGATTTCAACGCCGGCGCAATCGTTACCATGGGGTGTCAAAAGCCTGTGCCGCAAGATATTGCCTCTGCCTACAATGCACCTTTCCCGGACGATACGTACAAAGAAGGGGCGCGCATTTTTCCTTCACTGGTACCAATTGAACCCAATGATCCGGCATCAGCAGAAAACCGCAGGGCATGGGAGGTGTTGTGCCGGTTTGGTAAACCTTTTTTGACGGCTTTCAGCGATGGTGATCCAATTACGCGCGGAGGAGAAAAAATATTCAAAAAACGTGTGCCCGGCGCCAAGGACCAGCCTCATACAACTATTAAGGGAGGAGGCCATTTTCTTCAAGAAGATTGTGCCGAAGAATTTGCCGAAGTGATCGTTGGTTTCATTGACCGGATGCAATCAAAATCGACTATTTGAGTGATATTTGGTTTTCCGGATAGATATCACCGCCAGCCGGAACCTTAAACAATGATTGACTAAATCCCATCGGTTTGGGTATAAACGCATCCAAGCGATTTCTGATATCCTATCCAGCTGAGCTGAAGCGGTTCTCCACCTAAAAAATCGGATCCTATTCTCATCTGATTCTCACATTCCCTCGGATTGTCCACGTACCGAGTTGATTTGTTTGCAACCTTAAAAGCGAGGTGCCACATGAAAACTTCAGCTTATCTCAAGTGTGCAATTTTGCTATCTGTATTCTTATTTGCAGCCTGCCAGTGCAAGCCACCCTGTATTGTCGGCGATGCACAATAAGGAAAAAGACACAATAATATTTAGATACATATTGTTTGCTCCAGCTTGATATGATAGCAGAGACTGTCCATTTATAGACTTCCAAGTGTTGATGCGTCCAATATAAATAACCATTTAAACGATGGGAATCATAAATAAGATGAAAATTATTACTGCAGAACAATGGGAGTAAAGTTTGATGAAACCAGAAACACATTACGAAACACTTGATCCTGAAAACTGGGATGAGATGCGAGCGCTAACCCACCGAATAGTTGATGATGCCATTACCTATCTTGAAAAGGTTGGCAAACGCCCTGTCTGGCAACCGGTACCGGAAGATGTGGCCAGACGGTTTGATTCGCCTGCCCCTCTCGAGCCTGCCGGCGCAGATGCAGTGTATCAGGAATTTTCGGAGATCGTGTTGCCATATCCGATGGGTAATATTCATCCCCGCTTCTGGGCCTGGTATATGGGTAACGGAACAGTGCTTGGAGCCCTTGCTGATTTCTTAGCTTCGATCATGAACCCCAATCTTGGTGGGGCCAATCACGTGGCCAATTTAGTTGAAGGACAGGTGGTCAATTGGATGAAGGAAATGCTTGATATTCCTATGAATTCCAGTGGATTGCTGGTGAGCGGTGGTTCAATGGCAAATTTTGTCGGCC
>JBJYWI010000212.1:0-39096 GCA_046259385.1 Anaerolineales bacterium | reverse complement strand
TGCCATCTCTGTGGATGATAAAGAAATTATTCACTCAATCAAAATATTCGGGCATTACCTTGGAATTCTTCCATCCCCGGAAGGAGCAGCGACCCTGGCTGCATTAAATAAACTGCTTAAAATTGATTGGATAAAACCTGAACAGTTAATCGTCCTGTTTCAAACAGGAACTGGATTGAAGTACACTCATCTCTTGAACAATTGACAGGGTTTTTCACTGTAAATACAATAAACAAGAAATCTTGAATTTTACATGTTTTAATAGAGTTGTGAAAAATCAATTAATGGAACAACTTTCACTTGTATTAATAAAATATCCCAAACAGAGGACAAATTGTGACCGATTTACTTTACCACACAGATAGTTACCTCCAAAATTTTGATGCTGAAATTATCGGACTAGAAGAAGAGCAGAATGCAGTGATTCTCAATCGGACCGCTTTTTATCCCGGTGGTGGAGGCCAGCCAGCAGACAGTGGTTATATTGAAATGCTCGGAGAACGTATCAATGTAAAGAGGGCTAAAAGGGATGCAGGAGAAATTCTTCATTACCTTGATAGAATTCCAGAATTTGAATTACTAGGATTAAAAGTTCAAGGACAGTTAGAGTGGGAAAAACGTTATCAGTTGATGAGAACCCATACAGCAATGCATGTTCTGTGTGGGGTGATTTTCAGAGATTACGGGGCATCTGTTACCGGTGGGGATATGCAGCCCCTAATAGGACGCATGGATTTTGAATTCGAAACTATGCATAAGGAGCTTGTTAAAGATATTGAGAAAGCTGTGAATTATGAGATAAGTCAGGCGCGCGAAGTGACAATAAGGATCCTTCCACGCGCGGAAGCTTTCAAAATACCAGACTTGATCAGAACAAAAATTAACTTGCTTCCTGAGGGAATAACAGAAGTCCGTATTGTTGAGATCGGTGGGTTGGATATTCAAGCGGATGGCGGTACGCATGTAAAAAATCTGACCGAAATTGGTAAAATGTCAATTGCAGATTACAAGAGTAAGGGGAAAATAAATAAACGCATTTACGTTGAAATATCTGATTGAGTCTAAATTTCGAAAATTTTTAATTGGTTGATTTGCTTGAACTTGAGAAAAAATATTGTCATCTGCGGTGCAGGGATTGCAGGAGTGAGTGCAGCATACAATCTAGCTGTCCAGCATGGCATCAAAGAAATTCTGTTAGTTGATCAAAATCCGCCTTTAAGTCTCACCAGTGATCAGTCAACGGAGTGTTATCGCAACTGGTGGCCTGGTCCTGATGGCGCAATGATTGCACTGATGAACCGCAGTATAGACATTATGGAGCGAATATCTTCCCAAAGCAAAAATTTTATCCATATGAACCGGCGGGGTTATTTACACCTGACTGCCGACTCTGTAAAAATCCCGGATATTATTTCTGATTCGCAGATGCTCACAAAACTTGGCGCTGGTCCTCTCCGAATCCACCAATCATCCGATTCAAATTTTGTATACAAACCTGAAGAATCTGATTTTTTTCAAGACCATCTTACGGGCGCTGACCTGATCCTGAATAGGAAACTGATCGAAAGAAACTTCCCATTTTTATCAGAAGATATTGCCGCAGCTTTATATGTAAGGCGGGCAGGATGGTTAAGCGCGCAACAACTCGGAATGTATTTATTACAAAATGCTCGTAATCAGGGTGTTGAGTACCTTCAAGCCAGAGTCCAAGGAATTGAATTAAAAAATCAAAGAATTGATAAAATTCTACTCAATGAAGGCACCTGTATTTCCACAAAAGTTTTTGTTAACGCAGCTGGTCCCTTCATGAAGGATATTGGCAACACGATGGGTCTTAACATCCCAGTTTTTTGTGAACTTCATAAGAAAGCATCCATCAATGATCATAAAAAAATTATCCCAAGAGAAATGCCACTAATTATCTGGTTAGACACCCAATTCCTGCCATGGACAGAACAGGAGCATCATGAAATAGAATCTGATCCAGATTTAATGTGGTTATTGGAGGAATTCCCTTCAGGCGTACACACTCGTCCAGAAGGAGGGCTGCGGAGCGAAACAATCCTTATGCTGTGGGAATATGAGACCAAAAAAATGGACCCGGAATTCCCCATCCCGGAGGACGAGTTTTATCCCGACTTGTTAATCCGTGGGATTCAGAAGATGATCCCAGGTATGGCAGTGTATACAGATAAAATCCCAAAGCCGCTTGTTGACGGAGGCTATTACACAAAAACCCTCGAAAATCGCCCGATAATCGGACATACTCACATTGAAGGGTCATATATTCTCGGGGCTTTATCTGGATTTGGGATTATGGCTGCTTGCGCAGCTGGGGAACTGCTTGCATTGGAAATCACCGGTAAGCCGCTTCCGGATTACGCACCTAAATTCTGGCTGAACCGTTTCGAGGACCCTGAATATGTAAAGGTAATGGAAGATTGGGATAACAGTGGTCAGCTGTAATTAATCACTGGACAATACATCCTTTAACGCGAGCAAAGCTAAGCTGTAAGATCTCCAGCCAAAACCGGATATTTTTCCAAGACACACTGGCGAAATTAAAGACTCACTCCGGAAAGGTTCCCTGGCATCTACATTGGATAAATGGACTTCAACCACTGGAATATCTATTCCAGCGATCGTATCTCTTAATGCAACTGAAGTATGGGTATAACCTCCTGGATTAAATACAACCCCATCCGCCCATTTTCTTGCCTCCTGGAGCATATCAATCAATTCACCTTCATGATTTGATTGTTCAATTCGGATTTTAATGCCATATCCTTTACAAATTTTATGCAGACGCTCATCCAACTCATTAAGCGATTTGTTTCCATATATCTCCGGCTCACGTTCTCCAAGCATGTTCAAGTTTGGACCGTGAAGTACAAGGATGTTTAACATTAAATACCTCCTTCTTTCAGGAATTCTTCGTCATCAATCTTCACGCCCCACCTGACCTCACCTATTTTGATTGGCAAAACTGCCCGTAATTTTCCAGCTACCCGTTTTTTATCCACTCCTAGAGCTAATTTAATCTTTTTCCGGTCCAGCGATTCTGGGATTTTTACACTAAGGCCGAGAGTGTTTAGAGTACTGGAGATTGTATCTTCAATACCTGATTCCCCAATTCCAAGCTTTTCAGATATCCGGGCAGCAGTTACCATACCAATCGACACCGCTTCTCCGTGCTTGATTGAATAACTGGATGCAGATTCGATTGCATGACCTAAGGAATGACCAAGGTTTAATACCGCCCGCTCCCCTTTCTCATATGGGTCTTTTTGAATTACTTTTATTTTAACTTTCATCGAACTACTGATAAGATTAAACCATTCAAATTCCAGTTTATCAATTCCGGTGCGGCACATATAAAACAGATCTGGATCTGCAATAATTCCATGTTTCACCGTTTCAGCTAGGCCGTTCCGAATCTCCTCAACCGGTAAGGTTTTAAGTGTCTCCGGGTCAACAAGGATGTATCCAGGGTGATGGAACGACCCAATCAGATTCTTTCCATATGACAGATCCGCTCCTGTTTTACCCCCGAGGCTGGCATCAACCATCGCCAGTAAGGAAGTAGGAACAATAACCCACCGGATTCCCCGTTTATAGGTTGCTGCAGCAAATCCAGCCAGGTCACCAATCACACCCCCTCCTAACGCGACCACGGTTGAATTTCGTTCAAGGTTGGAGTTCAGAAATCCTTCCCAGATTTGATTGACCGTCTTTATTGTCTTATTTTCTTCGCCCGGTGGAACGACGACCTTATTTACAGAGTAACCAGACGCATTGACCGAAGCGATTACCCGCTCTATATAATATCTGGCGACATTTTGATCGCTTACTATGCATACTGGTCCAAGAAACCCCCTATTTCGAAGTTTTTCCCCCAATAAATCTATTCCACCCGGATTCACCCTTACATCATAGTCATAACCTTCACCATATACCCTGAACATACCGATGATTTTTTGAGCTTGGTCGCATATTTGTGAAAGGTCAAATTTTGATGAATCTAATTGGGTAGAGAATGAAGCATAATGACTTTTCCTGTGGTCCATCAATTCAGTAAGCTGGGATTCAAGATTTAAACTGACCAGTGGTCGCTTATTGTGGTCTTTTTTCAATCTTTCAATCAACACATTTAGAGGGGAATGAAGACAAATTACAGTACCCTCTTTTTCAACGAATGACCGGTTGCTTTCATCCAATAACGCTCCGCCTCCGAGGGCAATTACCTGAACACCTTCGTTAATCGCGGAATTTAATTCTCGGCTTTCTATGTTTCTGAATTTTTCTTCTCCCTCATTATTGAAGATGGATGGAATATCCATCCCGGATTTATTGACAATTCTTTTATCAAGGTCCAGATAGGAAAGCCTTAATTCACGACTTAATTGCTCTCCCAGGGTGCTTTTACCTGAACCGGGAGGCCCATAAATGAAAATTCTTTTTGGGGATCGCGGATTACTCATCTTCTGGATTGCTCGCCGGCCAGAAAACATGTCCTTTACCATCCACAGATATGTCATCCAGACAGTTCTTTTTCATTCTGGAAAAACGGTCTTGAATCTCGGTTATGTTGTCTCCACCTAATTTTTCCAGCAAAGCCTCCGCAATTGTAATTACTACCATTGCTTCAATAATAGGTACTGCCCGTGGCACCGGGCAGAAATCTGATCTTTCATAGCGGGTATCAACCTCATTGCCTTCAAACAAATCGACGGTACGTTGTGGTTTGAGGGTCGTAGCAATAGGTTTCATTGCAGCATGCAACACAATTGGCATTCCATTACTGATGCCACCTTCTATGCCTCCGGCCCGGTTAGAAGGACGCTGCAGAACCTTACCTTTGAGATTAATTGGGTCATGAACTTTTGTGCCCGGAAATCGGGTATTTTCAAAAGCAGGTCCAATTTCACATCCCTTGATAGCTTGGACGCTCATAACCGCCGCGCACAGACGAGCATCAAGGCGGTGGTCCCACTGAATATATGAACCGAGACCTGGTGGTACACCGAGTGCAATGACTTCAATTACTCCTCCGAGTGTATCTTTTTCCTTCATGATGCTGCGGATGCGCGCTTCCATTTGATTGGATATAATCTGATCCGGGCATCTTACCGGGCTTTCCTCCGCAAGTGAAATCCGCTCCTGCAATGGGATGTTTTCCACTTCTGCATTAATATCCCCTATTGATATTACGTACCCGCCTGCCTGAATATCAAACAATTCCAAAAACTGCTTGCATATCGATCCCGCTGCAACTCTGGCAGCTGTTTCTCTGGCGGAGGCTCTCTCTAATGCTGGTCGCAGGTCATTAAAGTCGTATTTTATAACACCTGTTAAGTCTGCATGACCAGGTCTTGGTGCAGTAAAAGGTGGGATTTCTTCGCCTTTCCATTTCTCGTGATCGCGGTTTTTAATTAAGAAAGAAATTGGCCCCCCGGTTGTTTTTCCTTCCATATATCCCCCAATGATTTCTACCCGGTCAGTTTCAATTTTCATTCGCGGTCCAGCGCCAAAGCCTTTCTGGCGTCGAGCTAAATCCGAATTTATTTTTTTTAAAGATAACTCCAGCCCTGCTGGTAACCCCTCCAAAATTGCTACCATACCGGGTCCGTGAGATTCTCCCGAAGTAAGGAATCTTATGCTCATATCTATATCCAGTTTTGTAATCTTTCCATTGCTTCAACAATTCTTGTGAGTGTCTGTACGAGAGCGATCCGTATAAATCCCTCCCCATTTTCACCAAATACTATTCCCGGCGTAAAACTTACTCCAGTATTCTCAAGGGTCGAATTAACAAAATCTTCACTTATCCAACCTTCCGGAACTGGGCACCAGGTATAGAGCGTGGCACCGGAAATTACCGGTTTCAAACCCATTTTTTGAAGATAATTAATCACCACATCTCTTCTTTGGCGGTATTTTTCATTTCTCGCCGCCCTCCATTTCTGGTCGCCAATCAGCGCCTCGATGGAAGCCTCGATGATTGGTTTGAAATGACCGCTGTCAATGTTTGTTTTTAATTTAAATAAATTTGAAATAACAGCTGGGTTACCTAGAACAGCTCCCGACCTCCAACCAGCCATATTGTGCGATTTTGAGAGGGAATTAAATTCTATTGATACATCGATTGCATTCTCGCAAGAAAGTATACTGGGAGCGTTTGAATTATCATCCAGCACCTGGGTATAGGCAGCATCATGGCAAACAAGGAATTGATATTCAGAAGCGATCTGAATTATTTTTTCGAAATAAGCCCTAGGGGCAACAGCACTGGTTGGATTATTAGGGTAATTTATCCAAAATAATTTCGTTTTTTCCAAAAGGTTATTGTCAAGCTGATCCAGTGTGGGTAAATAATCATTACCATCAGATATAGGTAGTTTCACAATTTCCCCACCTGCAAATAATGCTGCCTGTTCGTATGTTAAATAACCCGGATCGGGTATCAATACCACGTCTCCTTTATTGATGACTGACTGCGTCAGATGAAAAATTCCTTCTTTTGATCCTAACAATGGTAAAACCATTGTTTCAGGGTTTAAATTGACACGATACTCTCGCTGGTACATGATTACCCATGCTTGTCTAAGTTCATTGGTGCCTTTATGCGGCTGGTAACCGTGTTCATGCGGGTTTTTCGAGTGCAGAATTAACTTATCAATAATAGCTTCGGCAGGCGGCATGTCTGGTGAGCCCACATCTAAACGTATTACATCCATCCCGCTTTTCTGCATTTGCGTTATTTTCGCTCCTTGATTGGCGAAGAAAAGTTGTTTCAGATTATCCATTCTCACAGACGGTTTAACCATATTTTTTTGATACCCTTCAACCTGTTCTAATTGCTTCCCGCATTTTATCAACAGACGGCATTTTACCTGTCCACCTATTAAATGAAAGGGCAGCCTGTTCCACCAACATTCCTAATCCCGTCGTGGCGAATAAATTCTGATTTCTTGCCTGCTTAAAGAGTCTGGTAGTTCCAGGATTATAGATCAAATCATATACAATTATTCTTTCAGGAAATTTCCTCCCTTCAATCCAGGGACTGTTATCAACATCTGGCCACATCCCTGCAGAGGTTGCATTAACAAGTAAATGTATCGGATGCTTTAACGAATTGATATCTTCCAATGAAATCCTTATACCTCTTGCAACATTCTTTTTATAATTAATATTATACCTATGCGCAATTTCATCGCTTTTATCATGGTTTCGGGCCGCAATTGTTACTTTCCAACCCGTTTCCAATAATCCGTAAACCACTGCCCGGGCTGCGCCACCCGCGCCCAGTACAAGCGCATACCTATCCATCAGATCTCTGGGATTCGCTTCATCAGGTAGGGAATTTATAAATTTATCCAAGTCCTTCAAAAAACCCCAAACATCAGTGTTATCTCCACAGAGTTTATTTTTATCCAAAAAAATAGTGTTCACAGCTCCGGATTGATTGGCTGTGTCTGTGAGCTTTTCCAAATGTGAGATAACAGTTGTTTTATAAGGTATAGTGACATTTAAACCTGTGATACTGCCTCTTTTTACTTGTTCCAAGATCTCAGTCAGTTGCTGATCCAATTTTTTGCTAGTCGGAATAGGATACAGCTTGTATTCGCCTTTTAGGTTCGTTGTCTCAAGAGCAGCGGTATGCAGTTTAGGAGATAGGCTGTGCTCCAATGGATATCCGATTAATCCCAGCGAGTAATATGTTTTTGTTTCCATCATCTGCAAACTGACCTAATTGTTTTGAACATCTGCCCCTAAAAACTTGAGAATATTAATAAAATCAGGAAACGATTCTGCAATTACTTCTGCCGATTTTACCCGAGTGCCTTCCTTGCTCGATAAACCAGCAACTGCCAGAGACATTGCCAGACGATGGTCGCCGTGGGAATCAACGTCTCCACCTTCAATAGAGTAGCCGCCATAGATAGTAAACCCATCCGGTTTTTCCTCAATACGCACGCCTATTTTTGATAGTTCGGAGCTTATTGCAGCAATCCTATCTGATTCTTTATATCTCAATTCCTCTGCATCCTTCACTCTGGTTATCCCATCCGCATAAGACGCAGCAACTGCAAATATCGGAAATTCATCAATCATCCTTACAATTTCTGAACCCGATAATTCGACTCCTCTTAATTTCGAACTGCGCACAACCAGGTCTGCTACCGGTTCATCGTTAAGCACCTGTTGATTTTGAATGGAAATATCTGCCCCCATTTTCAAGAGCGCATCCAGTATTCCAATACGGGTTGGATTTATGCCCAGACCCTCTATTTTTATTTCGGAATCCGGGCAAATCAAACCCGCGACAATGATAAATGCCCCGGATGATATATCCCCTGGTATAGTCATTTTAAGAGGTGTTAGCCTCTTGTTACCAGGAGGCAAAATCCGGGTAACAAAATAGTCCCTTGAAGGAACCGGAATATCCCTTTTATCATCTCGGGGTTCCTTATAAATTTCAACCCCCATCGTTTTTAACATTCTTTCAGAGTGATCCCGTGAAGGTCCAGGTTCATAGACTGTGGTCTCCCCCTCCGCTGCTAGGGCAGCCAGAAGAATGCATGTCTTAACCTGGGCGCTGGCGACTGGAAGGGTGTAATTTAACGGTTTTAACGGGTACTTGGGCTTCCCAATGATCAAAGGCGCGCATCCTCCAGTATCCTGAACTGGAACCCCCATCTTTTTGAGCGGCTTTACAATCCGGGTCATTGGTCGTTTTCTTAATCCAGACGATCCATCCAGAACAGCAGATTTCCCCATCCCTGGTAGAGCCCCTGCTAGTAATCGCATTGTCGTTGCTGAATTTCCACAATCGATGGTAGATGAGAGATCACCCGATGTTGTGGGAAGATTGACAATGCCCTTTCCAGCTAATTTCAAGGTTGTTCCCGAAAATTCCCATTTGAATCCTAGCTCTTGTAATCCATCAAGCATTGCCTTTGTCACATTGGCAATTAAAAAATTTGATATCTCACTCTCGCCAACTGCCAAAGCACTGAACAAAGCCGCCCGATGAGATATTGATTTGTCACCTGGAATATTAAAATCACGTTGATCACCAAGAGATCCCTGAAGCGGTTTACCAGGATTTGTCCTAATCATTGGTCATTTCCATAAGCAAATAATAAATTGCTAATCTCAATTTAATTTTTCATCCATTAATCATATGATTATATTTCTGGGCACCAGCAATTAACATCTTTCTTAATTCCGAAAATTTTTCCCTCTCGATGGTATCAAGTATTATTTGAAAATTTTGATTGTATTGATACATCGTTTCCAATATATTTGATCTATTTGAAATCAGAATATCCATCATCATATCAATATCGCTTCCCGCCAGTCTACCAGTATCGCGGAATCCCGGTCCTACAAGGAGTGATGAGTCCGGCGACGTGCTGAGTGCGAGATTGATCGCAATTAAGTAAGGAAGGTGGCTGGTGGAAGCGATCAATTTATCATGTAAATCCGCTTCCAACCAGATTGGAATCGCCCCAATTTCCAAAATGATCTCTTCCAAGAGGGAGCCAGCATCCCTGCTTGTCCGTTCTAATCTGGTTAAACAGTAAGGCGCATTTCGATAAAGGTCCTTCTCAGCATACGCAATTGATGATTTTTCTTTCCCACAAATTGGATGCCCACCAATAGGATCAAAACGTTCAGGAAGCATCTCATATGCATTGAAGATAGCCATTTTTGTTGATCCAATATCTGTAATCACCGCAGAACCTTTATGGATTTCCGGCAATACATTGATTAATTGGAGTATTGTTTGGACCGGTGTCGCCAGTATTACTAGATCTGCCCTGTGTAGTGTTTGATCCGGACTGTCTGATACATAATCGGCAAGTTTCATATTGACAACAGCATCCAATGTGCTTGGGTTGGGATCATAGCCGTAGATTTCCCTGCACTTTCCTTTCAAGGCTATCGCAAGGGAACCGCCCATTAATCCCAGCCCAAAAATCGCTATCCTGGAGGATGAAAGAAAGCTTGTTTGATTACTATTTGTTGGTTGTTTTTTATTTGATTCAACCATAAGATTCGCTAATATATTGATTTTGTCTGCATAAGAAATTAACAGGCAATTGTACGACCTACTGCTTCAGCGATTGCAGTGACTTCACCCATCATTTGAATAAATCTCTCTGGTTTGAGGGACTGCCCTCCATCGCTGAGAGCATCACTCGGATTGGGATGGACTTCCACAATTAGTCCGTCTGCTCCAGCTGCGATCCCAGCCCTAGCTACAGCATTTACATACTCCCAGTGTCCTGTACTGTGGCTCGGGTCAAGAATTACTGGAAGGTGAGTCAGCGATTTCAAAACCGGGATTGCGTTGATATCTGTTGTATTCCGGGTAGAGGTCTCAAATGTGCGCATTCCCCTCTCACAAAGGATTACTCTTTTATTTCCATGGGATAGAACGTATTCAGCGGCCATTAATAGTTCTTCGACTGTTGCCATCATGCCGCGTTTTAATAACACCGGATGCCCGCTTTCACCTACTGCATGGAGCAGATTGAAATTCTGCATATTTCTCGCTCCAATTTGAAGGACATCCACATATGGAATCATTTTTTTGATCTGGGAGATGCTCATTACTTCGGTCACGACCGGCAAGCCGGTCTCCGCTTTGGCTTCTGCCAGAAGTTCTAACCCTTTTTCCCTCAATCCCTGAAAAGAGTATGGAGAGGTTCTCGGTTTATAAACCCCTCCTCTTAGAGCGTGCGCACCAGCTTCCTTAACAGCTTTTGCAGCTTCTAAAATCTGCTCCCGGCTTTCTACAGAACATGGGCCGGCTATGATAACCACACCCTGATCCCCTATTTTCATACCGTCAAAATTAAAAATTGAATTCTGTGGTCTGAACTCCCGGGACGCGAGTTTAAAAGGTCTGGATATCGGCACAACCCGATCGACGCCTGACATATGTAAAAATTGGTCTTTAGAGACCGGCCGGCTCTCCCCTACAGCTCCGATTATGGTTCTCTCTTCTCCCGTCGATATGTGTGCAGTTAACCCGAATGATTCAACACGTTTGACAACCGTCTTGATTTGAGATTCGGTAGCATCGGTTCGCATTATTATCATCATGGGTTATATCCTCCTTGTTTATCCTTTATATCCTATTTATTCTTATCAAGATCCGGTCTCAATTTCTTGGCTTCTCCGAGATATACATGCTCAATATCTTCTTGTGGCAATTCAGTGTTCCAGTGAATGAGAACCCGGATGCACATCTGGATACCATCCGGAGCAGAAATCTCCTTTGCGCCAAACAATGGAACCATATTCCACCCAATTATCCGGGCTGCTTTTGCAGGGAAAGCGGCATTCAGGTCCTCCGTGACGCTGAATATAGCACTGGCGATTTCAGGGGGTTCCATTTCTGGATTTCTTTCCAGGATCTCTTCAAGCAATTTCTGGGTAGCTTCCAGAATTTGTTCCCGGCTATTTTCTTTTACTGTCACTGCTCCACGAACACCTCGGATGGGCATATCTTTTTCTCCGAAACAAAAAAGCGAGACCGCTGGTCTCGCAATTTGGATATTATTGATCCTTCCTTTTCCGCTTACGCGTAACCAACGGCTGCTTTATTCGTGCTGCCGTAATAATAGTAAGCGGAAAAGGTAAATATTTTCATTTTTGGTTTTCTTTAATAGAATGCCCAAAGTCTATCCCAGCCGGAAAAATCCGTCAAGGGATTTTTATATTTATTTTGAGATATACTCAATCAAACCCTCATGTCTTCACCTGCTATGGCTGCGGCTCAAAATAAATCTCCCAATAACGTCCTTGAAATTAGCCTTTTCCTGTTATCCGGGAGTCTGCTGATTTTCGAAATAACCCTGACCCGGTTGTTTTCAGTTGCCCAGTTTTACCACTTCGCATTTATGGTGGTCAGCATTGCCCTTCTGGGTTTTGGAGCAAGCGGTACCACAATAGCTATTTTCCCTTCATTGCTAAAAAAGGATGAATATCTCACAACTTCAATATTAGCGCTAATAGCCGCTATCTCTTTTATCGCTTCGTATTTGATTTCGAACTGGATACCTTTCGATTCATTCAGCATCGCTTGGGACAGAACACAGGTATTGATTTTATGCATCCATTATGTCATGCTTGCCAGTCCTTTCTACTTCGGTGGAATGCTGGTTGGTTTTCTTCTCTCTAAATATCCAGACTCAATTAACCGCACATATGCATATAACCTTACTGGTTCCGCAGCCGGATGCCTGGCAGCTTTATTTCTACCAAGTCTGGTCGATGGCGTGGGCACTGTAGTAGCAAGCTTTATGCTGGGGATTATTGCTTCGCTGGTACCTGTTTGGAGGATACTGCGAAATCAAAAAAAATTACTTTCTTCTGCTCTGGTAATATTTCTCGCCACTTCAGCAATTGTTTTAATTATTTTGTCCATTGTTGATCTGAATTTTCGTTATAACAAGAAACCCTCATACAAATGGTTAGACTTACAAATATCCCCTTACAAAAATCTCTCATATGCACTTCAGTACCCGGGAGCTCGTATTATTTCAAGCCGCTGGAATTCCTACTCACGAATTGATCTGATAATGAGTGAAGGGATCCGATCTCTTCCAGGTTTAAGCTACCAATATATGGGAACCCTTCCAAGGCAGGACGGATTATTTATAGACGGTGATGACTTAAATCCGGTAATTAAGACAATGACAAAAAATGAAATATACGCTTATTTGCCAACCGCTATTGTTTACAATCTCAGACAATCTGCAGAAGTTCTTCTTCTTGAACCACGTGGGGGACTGGAAATTCTCACTGCGCTTAATCACAACCCGAAAAATATTACTGTTGTTGAAGAAAATCCATTAATAATCCAGGCTGCTTCCCACATCTATAACAATAAAGCCCTCAACTACATACTTGGTTCCGGCAGAAATTTCTTGAAAAGATCGATGAATGATTTCGATATTATCGTTTTGGCAATGGTTTCAAATTACCATCCTGTTCGTTCCGGCGCTTACAGCCTTGCAGAGGATTACCGGTATACCGTTGAGTCCATTCAAGAGTCATTAAAGAGGTTGAAACCAGATGGTATCCTGATATTCACCAGATGGCTTCAAAATCCTCCAAGTGAATTCCTTAGGGCTTTCAGTACCAGTTTGCAAGCGCTCGAAGGTTTAAATATCGAACCCCAAGATAAGATAATCGCTTTTCGTGGGTTTAATACTGGAACATTGCTGGTAAAGAAGACTGGATTTTCAGCAAATGAGCAATTAAGTGTGAGGCAATTCCTTAAAACGAGGAGTTTTGACCTTGTCTATGCGCCTGACATGAAAATATCTGATGCAAATAAATATAATATACTTCCGGAGCCGCTTTACTATTTGACTTTTCAGGATATTACCCCCAAAAATAGCAGGTCTGACTTCTACCGGAATTATAGTTATGATGTATCCCCCCCAACAGATAATAAACCATTTTTCGGACAGTATTTCAAATGGGATCAGACCTCTCAAATCATAGCTGAATACGGGAAATCGTGGCAGCCATTTGGAGGCGCAGGTTTTTTTGTCATACTGATTTTACTGTTTATCGCTGGCTTTATCGGGTCTATTCTTATTATAGCCCCTGTCCTGATTGCGCAGATCAAAAACATAAAATATCGAAATTCAGAATCAGTTCAATACAGAATTGAGAATTATCAAAAAAGACCTTTTATTCTATACCTACTTTATTTTGGATTTCTAGGTTTTGCTTATCTAATGGTCGAAATCCCCCTGATACAGAAATTCATCCTGGTTTTAGGTCATCCTGCCACATCCCTGACCACAATTCTATTTACACTACTATTCTTTTCAGGTGTTGGCAGTATTTTTAGTCCGAAATTAAATTCTAACCATGTATTTATTCTTTTGTTAATAACTTTATTGCTATTACCCTTTCTTCTTCCGGTAATTATCGACTTATTATTGGCTCTCCCACTTATTATCCGGATCACGATTACAATAGCAGTTCTCGCCCCGGTTGGTTTTATGATGGGTGTTCCATTTCCTAAAGGGATTAAGAAAGTCACATCTCAAGAATCCAATCCTATTCTTGTCCCTTGGATCTGGGCAGTCAATGGCTCTACATCGGTAATCTCTTCGATTCTGGCAGCTCTGATCGCATTGTCCTTTGGATTTAACTTGGTGTTCGTGATTGGAGGCTTTCTTTACCTGGGTTCTTTCCTAGTTGCGTTAAAAATCTTCACTCTCCACCCTGTTCAATCCCTTCCCCGGTAAAAGGCACAAACGCAACCCCACCCAGGTTATAGGCTCGCATCTCCCCCTCTTCCTTCACAAATTTCCAGAGTGTTTGATATCCACCCGGTGGACCTATAGGGATCACCAATCTCCCCCCTTCTTTTAATTGTTTCGCAAGCGGTGCGGGAAGATGATCCGGCGCTGCAGTAACGACAATTGCGTCAAACGGTCCTTCTTCTGGCCACCCGTAATAACCGTCAGCTTGTTTTACTATCACACCTTTGAACCCTAATTCATGAAGTCTCTCAGCTGCGCTTTCAGCCAATTCAGGTACAATTTCAATGCTGTACACATCAACAAACCCTAATTCCGCCAATATTGCAGCCTGGTATCCCGAGCCGGTTCCAATCTCCAGAACAACATCACCTTGCTCTAATTCCAGCAGTTCTGTCATTAAGGCAACAATATAAGGTTGAGATATCGTTTGACCATATCCAATTGGCAGAGGATGGTCATCATATGCTTGGGATAAGAATTTTTCGAGCACAAAATTATGTCGAGGCACAGTTCTCATTGCACGCAGCACATCCGGATTTTTAATTCCCCTCGCTTCAATAGTTCGCTCCACCATGGAATTCCTGGCAGCTCGATACTCATCAAACTCCTTTGTTTCGTCTGAAATCCTCCGGGTTCCTTCAACGGTTTCTAGAGCAGCGGTTGTTTCATCTATTGCCTCATTTTCGAGCGAAATTGTTGCTGTACCTGTCGGTATGCTGCAGGCTGCGAAAATTAAACAACCAACAAATAGGTTTAGAGCTAAATTTACCGATCCTATTTTCATCAATTTTATGTAATAGAACTCATCCTAAATAAATTGAGCAAAATCATTTACAGTTCTGCGTTCCCGTCTTGCAGGATTCTCATCCCCATAACCAACCGGTAGCAACGCAACTGGTCTGAATCCGGGTTCAAGTTCTAAAATTTTGATTACTTCTTCTTCCCAAAAAGCTCCCACCCATACACTGGACAGCCCCATTGCTGTCACAGCCAGCATCGCGTAAGTACAGGCAATCGTCGCATCCTGTATTGAGTAAAGTTCCCTCCCACGTGTTTTATATTTCCATTCATTCCGGGCTGGATGAGCGCAGAAAACGAGGACAACTGGAGCCTGGTATATAAAATCCTGATCCAGAGCAGCACTGGATAACTGGCGCCGTGTTTGATTCTCCTTCACTACAATTATTTCATATGCCTGGAGATTTCCAGCTGAAGGTGCTAACTTAACGAATTCCAAAATCTCGAATATTAACTTATCTTCAACTGATTCAGGTTTAAATTTTCGAACTGATCTACGTTTTTGTATAACTTCCTTAAAATCCATTCTGCTCCTAAATCTCGGCGTGTTTAATCAAAAATATAATTTCCAGAATGACATTTATTCAGGTTCACATCTTGAGTATCTCAAGGATTAGTAAGAACAAATTATAAATAATTTCAAACGAATTTCAAAATGCTTCTATGAATATGAAAAAATTGGCTTTTGCGAATTCGATAAGGCAGCACCAATATCATCTCCTTTGGAGATAACCCTGACAGGTACTCCTATTGCCTTTAAGGTATCTGCAAGTGTGCTTGAACTGTAACTGTCTCCGAATGTGTCGGTATTAATTAAAACCACAATAGGTCGTAATCCTCGGCGAATCATCAAGTCGGCAGTATGGAAGATTTTTTCAGAAGCATTTGGCGTTACTAGAATCGAGGTGCTTCCGCGCGGCAAATGACGTGCTTGCAATTCAACAAGCGATTCTAGCGGCATTTTTCCAGCAGAGTCTGCAAGCGCCAGCGACTCTAATATTTTTCCCAACTGACGCCCACCGCGATCAGCTGGGATGATACGTAAACTGGCACTCGAATATGCCAGTCCAACTGCACGCCTTTTTTCAAGGTAATACCTGGCTAATGAAGCACTGACCGTTACTGCGTACTCCATGGTTGAGGGGGGTAACTGGAATACAAATCTCTTACGCCACAGCTCCTGGGGTTCAGCAAATTGATCGGGTACCTCTTCTTCAACATGGACTGATTGCTCAGCATCCAGGAAAATCCAGACATCTGCCAGTGGATCAAGTTCAAATTCCTTTACAATCAACTTATTCCTTCGTGCAGTGCTTAGCCAATGGATTCGGTTTAATGGGTCACCTGGTTCGTATTCCCGAACACCTGCTGCGTTTGATGTAATCGTTAGTGTTTTTCTACGCAATGCCTCACCACCTGGCAGCAAACCGGGAGGGTTTGGAAAGCTTTGCACATTAACCATTATTGGATACACGAGCAGTTTATTTTCCGTTGTTATACTTTTCTCGGTTTGAAACATCCCAAATAAATCGCCTGAAGCGATAACAGTCGGTCCCAAAGTAAAAACCCCCCTTTTCATGAGTCGTGTCCTGGATAAATATGAATGCCCTTCCTGACCACGAATCATCGTCACGACATGTGATCCATGCGAACCAGGCATACCTGATTTATCACGGACCTCGATCCATAGGCGAGGGAATCTTCCGGTGTTGTAAACCTCATACCTTTCTTCAAATATCTGTCCAACCTGCGACCTGTAAGTTCGTGATTTTCGTATCACCCGTATACCGCGCAGAGCGAAAAATGACATCAACCAGCTTGCCAGTATGAGCAAACCCCACAGGTAACTTAGGCGATAATAAAAAGGATTCCCGGTTATTGCACCAGCAATCAAGCTCAGAGCGAGAAAGATTATTACAATCCGCAGCGAATCACTCATTTTTCAATAAATATTGATGTTATACGTTGGATTATTCAGTTTCGATATCTGCTTCAATACGGGTCGGGTCTCCACCAGGAACGGGAACAATACTTATAACTTCATCCACTATCTGGTTGGCGTTCAAATCACGTAAACGCGCTCCAGGACCCAAAATCACCCTATGAGCCAGAGTAGGTACCGCCAGCCTCTGGATATCATCCGGCAGTATATAATCGCGGCCATTAATGGCTGCATATGCTTGCGACGCTCGATACAACGCCAGACTGCCTCTTGGGCTAGCGCCAAGATATACCTCCGGGTGTATCCTGGTTTGGTGCATAAGATTAACAATATATTGTTTTAATGAAGGCGATAAATATACATCTTTTATCGCCTCCTGCATCGCCTGTAATTCCTCAACAGTAACTGCCCGCTCCAGTCCTTCAAAAGGATGGACAAACTGCTGTCGTTCCAGTATCTGGATTTCATCATCTGAATCCGGGTATCCTAATTCTACACGCAGAAGAAACCGGTCTACCTGAGCCTCAGGGAGTGGAAAAGTGCCTTCGTATTCAATCGGATTCTGGGTGGCCAGCACCATAAATGGTCTTGGCAGAGCACGGGTGATACCATCAACGGTAATTTGTTTTTCTTCCATAGCTTCCAGCAATGCTGCCTGCGTTTTTGGCGTTGCACGGTTTATCTCATCCGCAAGTACGATTTGAGCCATAATCGGTCCGGGTCGAAATTCGAACTCGCGGCTTACCTGATTAAAAATTGAAACGCCCGTAACATCGCTTGGAAGCATATCCGGTGTAAATTGAATCCGTTTGAAGGAACAACCTAATGATTTTGCGATGCTTCTTGCTAGCATCGTCTTACCAACTCCGGGAACATCCTCAATTAATAGATGGCCCTGGCATAATAAACCAATAACGGATAATTCAACCGAAGATTTTTTCCCGACAATGACTTCTTCAATATTGGAAATCAATTTTTCGGCAAATGATTGGATCTTCTCCATTAATTACTCCAATACGATTATTTACTAATACTTAATTATATCCCTGCCTCGTGACACATTAAGTACAATTACTGCGCTTTCTCAGTTCAAAAGACACTCAGACCCGGTTCGCACCTAGCAAGTTATTAAAATACGTTAATATCCGGGAAAACTTAACAACCTCGGAGAAATTATCAAAACAATTAATTATCAAAAGTAAGATGCTGCATAGATCGACGCAAATTTGCTTGAAGATTGAAAATCTTTAAAAATATAATAATTCCCTTGCAATATCTAAAATCAAACCCTATAATTCCTTTCCGGAAAAATGATGAGAATTCGCACGATTAAAATCTCAGCGATCGAGGAGGCTCAACTACAATGAGCCAGCCGTTCAAATTATTCAGGTTACAGCAAAAAGACAGTCAAATTGATCAATATGTTGTGCGATTAAGACAGATCGAGCTAGAAATCAAGGATGACCTTGCGTTAAAAAACGCCATAAAAAATTCGGAAATATCGGATAAGGAACATCAAAAAAGCAGAAATATCTTGACTAAAGCTGATGACAATCTCCAGAAACAAAGATTAAAAATAGAAACTACAGAATCAATGCTGTACAGCGGCAAAGTGAAAAACCCAAAAGAACTGCAAGATTTAGAAAATGAAGCTATATCATTGAAGCGCTATTTATCAGTCCTCGAAGACCGTTATCTCGAAGCCTTACTTGAAGAGGAAGAGTTCGCAGTTCAAAATAAATCTGCCCAGATTGAATTAAAAAATGAGGAAAATAAGCATTCTAATAAGTTAGCCGAGCTTGGTAAGGAAAAACACAAACTGGAATCTGATGTTGCACGCATTTCAGAAGAAAGAGATGTAATTGCTGGCTCGATAGATGCGGATGATTTGAACTTATATGAAAGACTGCGCAAGTCAAGAAGTGGTGTCGCGGTAGCCAGAGTGACTGACAAAGCTTGCTCCGCTTGCGGAACCACGTTGAGTGCGACTTTACTACATGCAGCCCGCAATCCAAATCAAATTAATCGCTGCGAAACCTGCAGCCGGATACTATATCTGGGGTAAAGTATTACAAATCCAAATTTCTTCAATAAGAAATTTTAAAAGCAATAATACCAATACTGGGTGCGTTTGAAAAGGCTGGTTAAAGATTATCAGCCATTCTTCTCCAGGATATCTGCATTATTTTTAAAAGCATTGGAAAGATAGATTTCTAATTGCTCTTTTTCGATTTCCTGAACCGAAATGAGTTTTTCCCTTGATTTATCACCAGAAACTATCCTGATTCTTGAACGGGGAATTTTCAGAACTTTAGACAAATACTTAACCAGGGCTTTATTCGCTTTTCCCTTGATAGGTGTTTCTTTAATTCTGATTTTATAAGTTCCATCTGGCAGAATTTCATAAATCTCAGTTCTTTGCGCCCGGGGATTCACCCTGACTTTTATATAACTTTCCATTTATCCCGTAAAAATTTTTTTACATCCCAATCAAAACCTGTAGAAAACATTTCGAATAATCATGTTGAGCAATTGAAGAATAATAATCAGAATCAGCGGGCTGAAATCAAACATGCCAACTGGAGGGATCAATCGCCGGATAGGCGTAAGCATCGGTTCAACAATCCGGTCAAAAAACCGGCGCACAGGATGAAAAGGAGACATAAAAAAAGTAAGTACTGCTTGGATGATTACCACCAGGATAACCAATTGGATAAATCTGGAAATTAGATAAAGGATGATCTCCATAATAAATTTACTATGATAGAAGCTATTTAACGAGGACCCATAATTGCAGTGCCAATTCTGACAATTGTCGCTCCCTCTTCTACTGCAATTTCAAAATCAGCGCTCATACCCATGGATAGTTCTTTCCATTCATTTTGAGGCAGAAATTCTCTCAAGTAAGATAACAATTTTCTTAATTTCTTAAAATACGGCCGTACTTTTTCCTTGTCTAATGAAAGAGGTGGCATTGTCATTAGCCCCGCAACTGCAAGATTCTCGAGAGATATTATTTGTTCAATAATTGGGATTAAAAATCTATCCCATTTGTCTTCCTGCCATGCAGGGAAACCAAATTTAGATTCTTCAGCGCTCACATTACATTCTAGCAATACCGGCAGCTTTTTGTTTTTCTCGCGTGCAAATTTATCCAGTCGTTCAGCAAGTTTAAGGCTGTCCAGAGATTCAACATAACAAAACCTTTCGCTAACCAGGCGGGCTTTTCGGCTTTGGACATGCCCTATCATGTGCCATTCAATGTCGCCCCGGGTATGAAAATGATCAATTTTACTGATTGCCTCCTGGACGTAATTTTCACCGAATTTACGTATTCCGGCATGGTAAGCACGCTCAATTTTCTCAATAGATTGACCTTTAGTAACAACAATCAGTTTAATCTCATCCGGATTTCTTCCAGAAGAGAGGGCAGCATTGTTAATTCTCTCTAAAACATTCTTATAATTTACACTGATGGAATTATCTACCAAATTCATATCCTGGATTGAATAATTAGCATCTTCCCTAACACCAAATATACCAGATGATTATTCTGTCAGCGCAATTAGAGCCCCAAATCTCCCTGTTCTCCCATTCTCGCCGCGGTGCGAAAACCAATCAGTGAGGCTGCATGCAGTGCAAATTGGAGAAATTTCGATTTGTTCTACACCTGCAGTAGTTAAGCTATATTTATTGGCCTTTTTCAAATCAAAAAGTCTCTTTTCCCTATTTATTTCGGTAGTCTCTTGTAACATACTAGCAGCTTCAGAACCGAAGGAATTCTCGACCTCTTCAACAACTTCCGGTCCCACTTCATAGTGTTCAGTGCAAATTGAAGGTCCAATCGCGGCAAGAATATCTCCAGGCTTTGATCCAAATTCAGATTCCATATGTTTCACAGTTTTCCCTGCTATACCTCTAACTGAACCTTTCCAGCCGGCATGTGCTATTCCAATTGCTTTATTAACCGGGTCATAAAGAAATATCGGTACACAGTCAGCAAATCGCATAAAAAGCCCCAGGCCAGGTTTGTTTGTTACAATCGCGTCCGCTTGTTCGATCTGAATATTCTTGTAACTGCCAGCATTTGCACGAATAACTCTGCTGCTGTGAACTTGCCAAACATCGAATATATTGCGATTATTCAATTGAAATGTGTTGAATATGCGTTTTCGGTTATTGATTACTCGACTGGAATCATCACCAACAGTCAAACCTGCATTTAAAGTATCCCAAGGTTCAGGACTCATCCCCCCATGTCTCGTGAAAACACCATGGGATATATTGTGGCCATCAAAAATATCAAAAACTAAATAACGGATCGAATCAACTTGGAAAAAGGGCATTAGTAGTTATTATCAGCTTGAGAACATAATCTTACACAGATGTTATTTCAGATTCTGGGTGGGTGCGTTTGAATTTCATTGAAATTATCTGGCGTGTATCAGCCATTGTCTCTTCTACCAGCGGGTAACCAAACCAAGCGGTTGTAAATCCGAATAAGGTGCCTGTGATAATCCTCAATTGGGGTGTGCTCTCTCTATAAGGAAAGAAATTGAAGGGTGGCTGGCTAACAATCTGGCTGATGCCATCCAATCCAATTGGAAGAATTCCAAATATAATCCAAATATACCAGGGCAATGGTTTAAATCTTTTACCGCTCAATCCATAAATGAGTCCAAAAAACAAAATAGCAGCATAAATTGCCAAATCGCGCTGGCATAATGCGACTTTATAACCAACCTGCTCGTCTCCATGATACGCCCGGGCAGCGAATATTTCCCTGGCAGAATTCCCCTCGCCCAAACCGGTCGCCTCTGAAAAACTAATCAATTCTTCGAGCCCGGCTTGGGATCTTGGATAAAACGGTTGCTCTCCGAAAATAAAGATCGACCTGAATGAAAGCTGGTGGCAAACAAGACCATAGCCGCGATAAATTAAGTTGGCAGGTGTTTCAAAACCGGATTTTAATAATATTGGAGCAACAAAGGGTAAGCCAATATAAATAGCGACAAGAAGGTTGAAAACTGCCAGGTAATGATTTGAAAACCAGAAGGTAAAGCTATCCGCTTTTGTCCAGTTTCCATGTTTTCGCGTTTTTTCACTTTGAGACAGCCTCTCTGCTGGTTTTTCCTGAGAAATTTCCTGAGCAGCCATTAAAGTTTCGGTGATATCTTTTTTATCAAAAGGGGCATTTAATTGAAATGAACCTACTTTTAATATCGGAATGTGCTCCCCGTATACTCGGCTTAAACCCGGATCGCTATCTACATCAATAATTTTTAAATCATGGGGAATTTGATTTTTTAATAAATTCAAATGTTCAATCGCTTTATCACACAGATGACATTCATTTCGGATGTAAAGCACAACCTCCATCATTGCGCTTTTCCTAATTCATCCATGTAACCGCGGAATTGATCCTCATTCATCACACCAACATGAACTGCTCGTATCACACCTTCCCGGTCAACAAAATATGTAGTTGGAAAACCGATAACCTGGAAATTTAATGCGACCTGAGCATCCATATCATAGAGAATTTCGTATGCAAGATTCATTTCTTTAATAAACGGCAGTACAACTTCTTCAGATTCTTGATTGTTGACAGCCAGAATTTCTAAATCGGGGGAATATTCTTCATACATCTCCTGGAACATGGGCATCTCATACACACATGGAGCGCACCAGGTTGCCCAAAAATTTATTCCAACAACCATTCCCCTTAAATCAGATAGCTTTACTATCTCTCCCTCAATATTCATTAATTCAAAATCAGGCGCTGGTTTGCCTACTGATGGAACCGAATCCATTGCCCCATTTCTGACTGAGCTTTCAACATTTCTATTTTGCAGTATTCCAGCACCGGCAAAGAGAATTAAACCCAAGCCGGCTCCAATCAGGATTCCAACAGCTATTTTATAAAGTCCTTTATTTGTGGTTTTAATTTCGGTCAATTCAATTAATCTCTCTGCTTATTTAATTTTGTTTTTGGGGATATATGATCAGGAAACGCTGTCAGACTCGACCGGATCTTCCTTTATCAATAAAGCCATCGGAAGGGCTATCGGGAATAGACCAGTCCCAAAGAACCACCAATCAATGAATTTCCGCCCTTTTCTGGAAGCAATTACAGCTGGTACTAAACCTAAGATTATTAGAGCAATGAACAGAATCAAAAGCATCCGCCCCATTTCCAATTCATCGAATGTGCCAAAGAAGTTACCAAAACTTGCCAGTCTTTCAAATTTACCTGTAAAAAGCAGAATACCGACTATGATTAACAGGATACCGGTTGCTTTTTCAATATAATGCGCAACTTTACCAAACCGCCTGATCCCATTTGATATCAGGTCGATTTGCACTGAAGCGATCAGAAATGGAATTGCTAGCCCGGCTGAATAAGCTGTAAGCAGCAAACCTCCCTGACTGATCGAGCCACCACTCAATGAAATTGTTAGAATAGTCCCAAGAATCGGTCCTACGCAGGGAGACCAGCCTGCAGAAAAGAAAATACCCATTAAAAAAGAAGCAACATACCCACGATTCCGATCAGGGGTTGATTGTGGTCGTAAATCATATTCCAAGAATTTTATCCGGTATAAACCAGTCAAATGGATACCAAAAATAATTACAACTATACCGCCAATTTTTGCCAGCCAGTACCTCAAGTCATACAAAATTCCCCCAAGAGCAGATGCTGCGATTCCAAGTAAAATGAAAATGACACTGAAACCCGCAACAAATGCCAGCCCGTGACTGAACGCAGTCCAGGTGTTATTTCGTTGTCCAGAAGTAATTGATCGACCACCAAGATATCCAATATATGCAGGCACAAGTGCAAATACACATGGGGATAGGAACGACGCCAATCCAGCTAGAAACGCAAGCCATATTCCAATATCTGCAAATTCCATTAAGTGATATCTCCAATAAGTTATAGAATTTATATTTGTTCTTTTACAAATACTTTTGTGCTGCCTTCCCCAGAAATTGTTAATTCTCCAGGATCCGGATCAACTACCGGCAATGTCCAGCGGAATATCCACTTGGCATCCTCTGGTCTGGCATTCACACAACCATGTGATTTAGCAATCCCATAACTGTTGTGCCAGAATGTCGAATGGATCGCCATTCCCTTTCCTGAAAAAAGGACTGTCCAACCGATACCAGGTAGGTCATACCCGCCTCCGGTAGTTCCACCGGTCATATGAACTGAAACCAGTTTTCTCCAGATTGTGTGTGTTCCAACAGGCGTTGCCCATTTATCGGACTGGTTTCCTTCTGAATCGTATTTCCCGCCAGTTGAAACCCGGCAAAAGTACACTTCGTTATTTCCTTCAAAACACGAGAGCGTCTGGTGAAGAAGGTCTACTTCAACCCTTTTGTCCTGAACTTCCGGTGAAATTGGAGTCATTTCTTCATCTTTAATCAACCGCAACGCCTCCCCCTTTACCCAGAAGATGTCCCCAAATGATCCATATTTTTCCATCACGCGATACCATGTTTGTCCAGTTTCATCTACTTTAATTTCATCAACCCACATAATCTGGCTATAATAAAGTCGGGGAGTGTTTGTGTTTTTCAACCAGGGAGATCTAGCTGGTGGATTGGCTAGCACAAGATCGACAAAAGGAACGCTTACTTCCACCCAAAATCCTTCTGGTTTAGGCATTTCAGATATGGGTTGGTTTGGCAAATTGTAGACCGGTTGCAGGTTTGGAGCATACACATATCCTTCAGGGATTTCGACAAATCTTTGATTTAACCAGAGCGGTCTTGACCCGGATATTTCGCGCAACCATGGAACAATATCGTCAATATTTAATTCGCCAACGTCTGGACTTTCGTCATTTGGACGCATTTTTATCGGAACTCTACCGTCAAGCACACGTCCGAGTTTTTCTGCCGACGGAAATTGAACAATATTATTTTGAGTAGATTTTAGAAACAATGAATCTAGAGGTTGGATGTAAACCAAACTCAACCCTGCTGCAGCGGCTTTGATAAATTCACGCCTTGTAATATATTTCCCAGTCATAATAAGTAAACCGGTTGCAGGACTTTAAAAATAAAACTTAACCTTATCCTTCAATGACGCCAACAAGTGTGCTTTTTTCACCAGTTACAGTCACATCCACCATACCCGGATCGTATTGGACTGATGGAAGTGACCACCTGAATATCCATTTTGCATCCTCAGGATTGCAGTTCACGCATCCATGTGAAACAGGGTCGCCATAATTATTATGCCAGAATGTTGAATGGATTGCTACTCCCCCGGATGCAAAAATCGATGACCAGCCTATCCCGGGCAAATCATAGCCAGCGCCAGTTGTTCCACCACTCATCTGTAGGGAAATGTATTTCCTTGTAAACTGATGCAATCCTGCCGGTGTTTCCCATTTATCAACTGCATTTCCATACATATCAAATTTTGCGCCTGTAGAAACCCTGCAGTAATAAACCTCATCTTTTCCTTCGAAACAAGATAGGGTTTGATTGCTTATGTTCACCTGCACCTGTTTCTCGGTAACTTCGGGATGTATGGGTTGGAGTTCTTCATTTGTGACCGGTCGGAAAGCCTCACCAACAGCCCATAACATATCCACTCCACCGTAGTAATTTGGATTAACCTTGTAAAGAGTGTTACCCTGGTTATCTTTTTTAATCTGATCTACCCAGAACACCTGACTGTAATAAAGCCTTAGAGGTAACCCATCTTCAAGTTTGAATTTCACCCAAGAATTTGAAGATGGTTCTTTATCCAATCTTGCATCCACATAAGGCACCGTTACCTCAGCCCACATCCCTCTTCCTAAACTCGTTTCTGGCAATTCGGAAACCAACTGGTTTGGATGGTTATAAACGGGTTGGATATAAGGACCGTAAATATATCCCTCAGATGTTTCTACCCAACGCTGGTTGTTAAAAATATAATTCGGATTCTTACCCACAATCTCCCTGTACCAGGGTAACACCGCATCTTCATACAAATTTTTAACTGTCACACTGTTCACATCAGGCTGTGATTTTACTTCCACCTTGCCGACACATATTCTGCCCAGTTTTTCATCTGAAGAGTTGATAAAAAACCGCGGTAATTGTTTGTCAGGGTTGTACGCAAAACCACCCAATCCTAATCCAGCGATTTTGATAAATTCCCTTCGGGTGATATTTTTTCCCTTCATATGGTTTTAGCTATTATGTTTACCTCTCGAGTAGGTGTATAAGCATACACTCAAAAAAATCCGCGGTCAATAAAGGAACCATCATTATGCAATTAATATTCAGTGAGAGTGTTCTGAGGAAAATCATGAAATCTTAAGAATTAAGGATTAAAACCCTTTATTCTCAAGCTGTTACTTACAACAAAGAAACTGCTGAAAGCCATTGCACCTGCGGCAAGCATAGGATTCAACAGTCCCAATGCCGCCGCCGGTATGAGCAGCACATTGTAAAAAAACGCCCAAAACAGGTTCTGCTTTATTGTTCTTAATGTTTTTCGTGAAAGAGAAATTGCGTGCGGCACACCCAACAGGTCACCGCTGATCAGAACAATAGGGGCGGTTGCAATTGCCACATCCGTTCCGGTACCGATTGCGATACCAACGTCACTTTCAGCTAGCGCCGGTGCATCATTTATCCCATCACCCACCATGGAAACTGACACGCCTGATGATTTTATTTCCTTTACCTTCTGGGCTTTCTCACCTGGCAGAACTTCCGCAAGCACAGAATCCACTCCTACTTCATCTGCGATCGCTTGAGCAGTTTTACGATTATCGCCAGTTATCATCCAAACTTCCAGACCCATTGTGTGCAGTTTATCCACTGCAGCTGCTGATCTTTCTTTAACCGTGTCAGCAATCGCAAACAAACCCGCGGCTTCATCATCCACTGCGATTAATATAGCCGTCTTTGCTTCATTTTGAATTTGTTCCACATGATTTTGCAGTCCATTTAACTGAATTCCCTGCTCAACCATCATCCTGAAATTTCCAACTTTCACGGTTTTACTTTCAATTTGAGCTTGTATGCCCATCCCGGAGATTGCGTGAAAATTTTCGGGTTTAGATAAGTCCAAATGAAGATTTTTCGCTTCCGATAAGATCGCCTCACCCAGCAAATGTTCACTGCCTTGTTCAGCTGAGGCTGCCAGACGCAAAATTTCTGTCTGGTAATTTAATTTATCTTTGTGTTCCTTGCCGATTTTTAAATTCTGAATATTCTCGGCAAGATAGATATCAGTGACAGCAGGTTTGCCTCTTGTTATCGTCCCGGTTTTGTCTAGGACAACCACTTGAACATTTCCAGCCTGTTCCAATGCCTCACCATTTTTTATCAGAATACCCGCCTCCGCCCCTTTTCCGGTGCCGACCATAACAGCGGTAGGCGTCGCCAGACCCATTGCGCATGGACATGCTATCACCAGTACAGCTACCATATTTATCAAGGCGCGGGTAAATACGCTTACTTCAGAGCCTGGTGGAAGCGGTACCACAAAAAACCAAACAGCAAAGGTAACCAGCGCTGTTAAAATCACAAATGGGACAAAAACAGCTGAAACTTTATCGGCAAGTTTTTGGATTGGGGCTTTACTGTTCTGGGCTTCTTCTACTAATTTGATTATTTGTGCCAGCGTTGTATCTTTTCCAACCCTCTGGGCTTCAAATTTTATATAGCCAAACTTATTAATCGTAGCCCCAATAACAGGATCACCAGGACCTTTCTCAACAGGAAGCGATTCTCCAGTGATCATGGATTCGTCAATCGAGGTTTGGCCTTCTAAAATCTCCCCATCTACAGCAATTTTTTCGCCAGGTTTGACGATGATGGTATCCCCTTTCTGAACATCGTCAACTTTTATGATAAATTCCTCTCCTTTACGAAGTACTCTCGCATTGTTGGGTTGTAACTTCAGAAGCTTCCGGATAGCGTCGCTTGTTCTTCCCCTCGCACGTGCTTCAAGATATTTCCCGACTTTGATCAGAGTGATAATTACTGCAGAGGTCTCAAAATAAACATGCCCTTCGATGTACCCCAGTACAACCGGTATCGAATAAAAATAAGCTGCAGAAGATCCCATCGCAATCAAAACATCCATATTTGCAGTTCGATTGCGCAGGGATTTGAACGCGCCAACATAATAGTCCCAACCCACATAAAATTGAACTGGGGTTGCTAAAGCCCACATAAACCAGCTTATCCAAGTAGAATTTTGGATTTGAGCTGGCAGCAGCCCGAAATCTCTGCTCATTGAGAGAATAAACAAAGGGATAGTAAATACAAGACCTGTAATCAGTAATCTTTTCTGGCGCTGGGCTTCCTTATCTCTGGCAGCCTGTTCAGCATCTAGGTTATCTTCTTCGAGAGCGATGATATCAAATCCAAGCGATTTTATTTTACTGATGATATTGTTGGAGGATACAACACTGGATATATATCCGACACTTGCACGACCATTCGCTGGATTAACATTAACATCTAGAACTCCCTCAATCTCAGCCACACTGCGCTCTATCAGGCGCGCATCCGAATCATCGCTAATCCTCTGGATAAGGATATCCAACTCCCCGCTTGCAATTCCATAACCGGATCGATCAATCCGCTTTATAAAATCTTCCAATCCTGCAAGCTCTGGATCATATTGAATTGTTGCGCGTTCCGAAGATAAATTCACAACTGCATCTTTAACGCCTTCGACTTTTTTCAGATTGCGTTCGACAGTCGCGACACAATTCGCACATGTCATCCCGGTGATGGGCAGTATCACGTTCTTTTCTGAGGGCAAGTTTATCCTCCGTTCGTTTAAAATCGGAATAATTTTTCCTGTGTATTCTCGAAATCTATGCAGCCGGGTAGTTTATCTCCTCAAGAAGTGATTTGATTTTTTCTTCTGTTGCAGGTGGTTCAAATGTGATTGTCGCCTGTTTTGTCGATAACTCGGCTTCTACTGAGAGTACTCCAGGTATTTCAGATACTTCTGTTTTAACCGTATGCACACAATGCCCGCAAGAAATGTTCGGAATGGTGTATGTTACTTTCGTCATTTTATCCTCCATGATAAATTTTTTAATTCTTAATTAAGGTATCGAATGACCTTTCCAGTAAGTATCAAGTCCTGGTGGCAGTTTCAAAAACCTCAGCGATTTCTTTTAATACCCTTTCTCTTTCATCGATATCCTCACCCCGAACCGCGGTCGTTAAACACGTGTCCAGATGTTGTTCTAATATTATTGAACTTACCCGGTTCAAAGCAGCCTGAACGGCTTGAATCTGGCGGATAATATCGATGCAGTAAGCATCATTATCCAACATCCGAATTATTCCGCCAACATGACCTTCGATATTTTTCAAGCGTTTAAACGCATCCTCATGCTTCATTTTCTTACCCTTTGCTGGCAATTTTATACCCCCCCCTAGGGGGATGGGATAATTATATAAATTTTTGTCCAATTTGTCAACTAAACCTAACCTCTATTAATGTCTTTTAATTGGAATTCGCAATTTCTTTAAAAATTTCAAACAATTCTTCGTAGGTAACATGTCCTATCCATTCCTTCTGTTTATTCCCCTCCCCATCCACCAGAATGAAATGAGGCTCTTTTTCGAAGCGCAGCTTTTTCATAAAATATTCGTTTGAAGGATCATCAATATCCAGGTAAGTGAAAATAATATTTTCGGTGTATTTCTCTTCCAGGTTGTGTATCTCAGGGGCAAGTGCCTGGCAGGTACCACACCAGAAGGCAAAAAATTCGATAAACTGATATTTTCCACTGTTTAATTTTACTTGGGATGGATCACTGGCTCGGAGTTCTGAATCGATCCAGGCAGGTAAATCTACAGGAGTATTGGTAACAAATGGTGTAAATATTGCTTGATCTATAGTTGGCTGGTTGGTTTCTGGCGTAATTGTAGCTGTTGCTAGTGGGAGAGATTCAGAAGTAAATTCGCCTGTTGGGGTAAAATACCCTCTAATTATTGCATTGAGCTGCTCTTCTGATCCAGGTGTTTTTATCAGGTCCCTCAATGCGGTATCCCGGGGTGTTTTATTCTCATCCTCCAAATTGGATTCATTATCATTCAAATCAATAACAGTCTGGGTAGCTTTCTTCGGTAAACGCGACTTAATTCCTTCAGTTTCCGTTGGATAAATGAACTCAGTGAAAGGCGTTGTAAATGTCTTACAGGCAAGCGAGGAAATCCCTATCGTTATGATGAATAAAAAAAACTTGAGGTAAAAACAGCTACAATATTTCTCTTTTAATAACATTTTCATACCGTCTATCAAATCAATATTACCGCACAAATATTCAAAGTTTTACATCAACCAGTATTTTATGGTATTTTATTTTGTCTGCCAAAATTCTTGACTTTACCTTTTTAACAAAATAAACTTGTTGATTGTGTTTATGGAACAACCAGAAATAAACAACACACAGAGATCGCAAAACACTTTTTTCTCAAACAGGGGCTGGGTATTATTATCAACAATTCTCCTATTCTCCGGTCTGGTTTGGATATATCTCAGCCGGGTCGATCAGAATAATATTGGAGTAGAAAACGAATCTGCGCCATTTGTCGGGTTCAAGGCACCTAAATTTAACCTGCCAAGTGAAACCGGTGAAACAGTATCATCACTTGATTTTCTTGGAGCGCCGTTGGTAATCAACTTATGGACCAGCTGGTGTCCACCATGCAGAGCGGAAATGCCTGCCATGGAGCGTGTGTACCAGGAGTATAAGGACACAGGTTTGGAATTTATAGCTGTAAATATAACCAATCAAGATAGCAAACAAAAGGCAATTCAGTTTAAACAGGATTTGGCCATCTCTTTTCCAATCCTTTTTGATGAAAATGGAGAAATATCAGAACTTTACCAGCTTCAGGCACTTCCAACCACTTTTTTTATTGACGAAAATGGCATTATCAAAGAAGTTGTGATTGGAGGCCCGATGTCCGAAACACTTTTACGCACTAGAGTTGAGGATATTTTTGACCAGATGGGAGATCATTGATGTTCCCTATAATAAACATTGGTCCGTTAGCCATTCAAGCACCTGGACTGATATTGCTTGCTGGAATTTGGTTAGGATTGTTATTGTCTGAGAAATACATAGAACGCTACAACATTCCATCGAAAATTTTTAATAATCTGGTCTTTCTGTATCTTATCTCAGGATTATTAGGCGCTAGGCTGTTTTATGTGATTCAATATTTTGATATCTTCTTTAAAAATCCACTCAGCATAATTTCAATTAATCTCAACCTCTTTGATATATGGGGCGGGGTTTTCTGCGCATTCTTTGCTGGATTTATTTACGGCAGCAAAAATGGATTATCTCTCTGGAGAACCCTTGATGCGCTTACTCCTATCCTGGCAGTCCTGTCTATTGCAATCGGTATGGCTGAACTTGCTACCGGTTCACACTTTGGCTTCCCAACAAACCTCCCATGGGGTGTTGAGTTGTGGGGGCAAATTCGTCACCCGGTACAGATTTACCATATCATCGGAGCAGCATCAATCCTGTTCTTGCTTTGGCCTGGGAGAAATTACATAGCTGGATTACTACCGGGAGTATATTTTTTATTCTTTATTTCAATCAGCTCCGCTTTTTACATTTTTATATCCGGTTTCAGGGCGGAAAGCAGCGTGGTGATTTATGGCTTTCGCACTGAACAAATTATCGCCTGGATGATCATGGCAGCTTGTTTATATAAAATAAAATTAATCGAGTCCAGTAAGAAATTCGATGCAAATAATATATGATATCGATGAAACCATTATCAGTAATTGACATCTAAAAAGAAGTAGAAATTTAACTGGAGGGAATATCTATGTCAAAAATTGGTTATGAAATCCAATCAAGACTTCCTTACGAACAAGCACTGGAAGAAGTAAAAGAAGCTCTAAAAGCGGAAGGTTTTGGAGTTTTGACATTTATTAATGTTCAGGAAACAATTCTCGAAAAACTGGAAAAAGAATTCAAACCGTATGCTATTCTGGGTGCATGTAACCCTGCTCTCGCTCATAAAGCCCTTTCCAGCGATCCCGCAATAGGGCTATTATTGCCGTGTAATGTTACTGTAGAGGATGATTTGAATGGTGGCTCAATTATACGTATAGTAAATCCTGAAACATTACTGTTATCATTAGAAAACAAACCTGGTGAACAGCTTCAAGAGGTTGCAACGCAAGCTGGCGAAAAAATCAAAAGGGTTGTTGACGACCTGGTTCGAAAGTGATCATATAAAAATACAAATTAAATGAAATTATGGACAAAATTTTTATAAATAATCTTGTTGCACGCGGGATAATCGGGATTAACGATTGGGAAAGAGAGAAACCGCAGGAGATCAGAATCAACATCATCATCTTTTCTGACTTAAAAGAGGCAGGGGAATTTGATGATATAACTAAAAGCATCAATTATAAAACTGTCTCAAAAAAAACGATTGCTTTAGCAGAATCTGCCCAGCGATATACTGTTGAAGCGCTTGCATCCGATATCGCAAAATTATGCCTGGAAGAGTCTGGCGTATTGAAAGTCCGCGTTCGCGTTGAAAAACCTGGCGCTGTCAGATTTTCGGAATCTGTTGGTGTAGAAATTGAGAGATCAAAAGAGTAATAACAAAACCACCGCGAAGAATCAGGTCTACCTCGGATTGGGTTCCAATATTGATCCAGGAAATTACATTTTAAAAGCTGTCGAACTGCTTAGAAGTCTTTTTTTTATTTCTGACATTTCTAATGCATGGGAATCATTTCCAGTAGGAACAACTGGTCCCAAATTCGTAAATGTAGCCTTAAGTTTCAAAACCGATTTATCTTTGGAAATGTTAAAAAATGAAGTTCTCCGTCCTATTGAAAACCAATTAGGACGCGTTCGTACTAGCAATAAAAACGCTCCAAGAACAATCGACTTGGATATTCTTATCTGGAACGATCGAGTGATTGACCCCGAACTGGTGTATCACCCCCACTTAGCCGTTCCATTTGCTGAAATAAACCCGGAGTTCAAGCCATTCGGGAAGTCGGATTCGATCAAGGAAATTGCCGAATCATTAAATTCAAATAAAGCCCTTGTGAACTGCCCAGAAATCAGCCAGAAGATAAAAAAAGTATTTAGTTCATAGAACCGGATTGAATCCGCGTGAAATATTCGCGAGAAATTCCTCTCTGGTAGCAAGGCTATTGCGAAAAGCTCCAAGCATGGACGAGGTTGTCATCCTTGCGTCATGCTTCTTAACCCCACGCATCGTTGCACAAAGGTGCAATCCTTCAATAACCACCGCGACACCTAAAGGATGCAGTAGTGTGTCAATAAATTCAGCGATCTGACGGGTCATCCTTTCCTGTACCTGCAACCTTTTTGCAAAAAGATCAACAATCCTTGGAATTTTTGACAAACCGACCACTCTTTCGCGCGGTAAATAAGCCACGTGTGCACGACCGATGAAAGGCAGCATATGGTGCTCGCATAAACTGTAAAACTCAATATCTCTCACAACAACCATCTCATCATATTTCACGTCAAACAATGCATCATTAACCAGTGAAATTGGATCCTGGCGGTAACCCTCAAGTAATTCTTCATACATCCTGGCGACTCTTTGTGGTGTTCGCATTAACCCTTCTCTTTCGGGGTTTTCACCAATCGCTTCAAGCAGGCTAATTATTGATTGTTCGATTCCTTCAAAATCAATACCGCTGTCCGCAATTAACTCAGCAGATTCTTTTAACGCTTCTTCATCTATAAGAGTCATATTATCCTACTTCCGGTTCTATCAACCCATAAGAGCCATCTCGACGTCGATATAGTACATTTATTGAATTTGTATTTGCATTAAAAAAGATGAAAAAATTTTCATGCCCAAGCAGCTCCATTTGTTCCAATGCTTCCAATTCATCCATAGGAGTCAACATGAATTGCTTTCTACGGACAATTAAAGGCGGCAATTCACTTGTATCTTCTTCTTCAAATTGTTGTTCTAACACGAATTCTGCCGCAGGCTTTCCATCGCCTCTCCCTCGATATCTTTTTCCTTTATACCTTTCAATCCTGCGTTGGATCTTATCCACTGCGATATCAATTGCCGCAAATATATCATCTGCTCTCTCCTCCGAACGTAAGATAAACCCTTTTCCCCAAACAGTAATCTGGGCTACCTGACGGTCGGCAGCGCTCCGAGCGGACTTTATATACGCCAGATCGACCCGTGCTTCCTCGATACCAGGTAAATATCTATCCAACTTGGATACTTTTTTATCAACATATTCCCTGATTCTTTCTGTAACCTCAAAATTTCTTCCAGAGATTTCAACATCCAATGTCATTTTTTCCTCCAAGAACAATTTAATGGGTATTGTAAACTTACATAATTGATTCTCTGATTTTAACCAGCAGAGAAATAACGTGAACGAGCCAGGGTAAGGCCAAATACCTCTAGTGCACCAGCTTTCTTCAACGCAGCAGAACAGGCTTCCATTGTTGCGCCGCTGGTTGTGACATCATCAATTAATAGAATTCTTTGGTTATTTACATAATTTCGATCTGCAAGAAATGCACCATAAACATTTTCCATCCTCTGGGCATAAGTGAGACCCACCTGGGTATCTGTGTCCTTAGATTTAACCAAGCCTTTTGATTGATAAGTTTTTCCAATTGCTAGAGCGACTGGTCTGGCTAGCAGTGCAGATTGATTGTATCCTCTTTCAAATAAACGCTGTTCACTGATTGGAACTGGAATCACAGCATCAGGATCCCAATTATTTTTTTCCAATAATTCAATCAATGGGCGAGCTAAAATTTCCCCAAGCGTCATATCACCCCGATATTTCAATTTATGAATCACCCTCCTTAATGTACCCTCAAAATAAGCCCAGGATCTCAGCCGATCAAAAGAGGGGAGTCTAGTTTCACAATAATGGCAGATGGAATATTTATAATTCGGTCGCCCACACCTTACACATACACATTCCGGCAGAAGCTGTACGGATTGCTTGCAATCTTCACACCACCTTGATCCAGTAGATCCACACCCACCGCAACGCGGTGGAAAAAGATAATCCAGTCCCACCCATGTATATTTATACAAACGGTAAACTAATTTTTCTCTGGAGTTTGGTCTCTTTATTATTTTATGAGAGGTTTTCAAGGATGTGATAAGTTTCTATTGTTATTGAAAATAACGAATTCAAGCCTGAAAAATCCTTTTAGCTAAATTCAGTATGCTTGAGTCTGCTGCTTCAAATGGTCTCTCTATTCCAGTCTATCTTTAGATTTTAGATCGTCTGTAAAAATTCATCTATGTAATTGGTTATCCAGGGTCCCAATAATTCAATAATTACCCATACAATAATAACGACCAAAATAATAATAAGGGCATATTCAACTAACCCTTGCCCTGATTCATTCGAATCTGGCGACACTTGAATGACCTCCGTGGTTTCAGGATTATTGCTATCCTGATTATAGAAAATTATAGATGAAAAAGCAATATGCAGATTTGATTTGAGTAATTTACTTTAGATAATCTGAGATCTTTTGCAGCAGCAGCTGGTCAGGATTTACAGCCCACCATTTAACCCAATAAAGCCCCACTAAAATAATGGTTGGAGTAAGGAAATAAATGATCGGATCCAGGTCAGGTTGGACACCTCGCTGCACTCCATTCAACAAAACTAGCCAAATCCCAATTGAAGTTAAAACCAGGAATAAAAATATTAACCACCTTCCAAGCAAACCCCATCGTTTATCCCAGGTTGCTAGAATCAACATCGCAGCTGGGTATAGCATTATATAGTTTTCCAAAGTGCTGTAAATGCCGATCAATGTTGAAGCAGTCAGAGTCATCAGTGCAGTCCAGACAAACCAGCGTTCATCCTTACTGAAGCTTGACCGCCATTCAATCAGCAGGAACGCCACCATTAACCCGGTCAGCAGCCAGCCTAATTGTTTTCCAACACCTGGTATCCAGCTCATCAAGATAGAACTTGGAGTGCTGATGAACATGATCTCGCTATAACGGATAATCTGACGGACATTTTCCAACAACCAGTCTGGAAAGAACAGGCTACCAGCTATGATTAGAAAGGTCAGGCTCCCGAGAAATGTCCAAATGATCCTCCAGCGTCCTTTAACAATCGACCATAAAATAATAAATATATACAGAACGACCACCATTTGCGGTTTGATACTCGATAATGCCAGCAAAATACCACCAACAGCATCCTGGTTCGAACGGATGGCCAGCAAGGCAGCGGTGGCAAAAAAAGCAACCAAAACTGAAGCGTTCCCACTTATTAACGGGCGAAGTCCGTGGTACCAAAGAAAAGTATAAATAAATAAAACCAGTATTATGAAGATTGTTGGGCGCCAATCAACCAGTATAAGGCTGACAATTATCAAACCAGCTAGAGCGAATTCCAGGACGGTCATCCATAATGCAAACGCCGTATCATGATTTTCAATTAACGAAAAAGGTGCATAAAGGATAATCGAATAGAAAGGATACACGAAATATCCAGGGTCTTCGTCAGGTTTTGCTAAACGTCCATAAGCAGTGCGTTGTATTTCATTTGTTGCCTGCTCGCTGTAAGGATTGGTCCCTTGCATCAAAAACGACCTGGTAGCCTGCCATCGGGGAGTAAATTTATTCATGCCTCGGTTCTGAGATACATACTGAAAATTAATCCAGGTCGCAGCCCCAATGATTACAACTAGCAAAATTAAGAACCCAATGAAAAAAAGGTTGGCTTGGTTTCTGTTCATGAATTATTCAATGAATCGTCCAAAAAAATGCTTTCCGGTCACATTTACCGGAAAGCATTATAACCAGATTATCAGATTTTCTGGAAATTCAAGCTATAGATAATCAATATCTAAAACACAGTCTTGCTGAGTTTCCCCAACGCGCTCATCCCAGGTATTCACGCAGTTTCCTGCGTATTGCCGGATGACGCAACCGGCTTAATGCCTGCGCTTCTATCTGGCGGACTCGTTCACGGGTTACCCCCATTTTGCGCCCTACTTCTTCAAGAGTATAAGCCTGTCCATCCAGCAAACCATACCTCAACTGCAATATCCGGACTTCGCGGGGAGGCAAACCATCCAAAACCACATCCAAATGTTCACGCAGCAGGTTGAATGTTGCAGTGTCGTCCGGAGCAGATATTTCATCATCCTGGATAAAATCACCAAGCACTGAATCTTCTTCATCATCAGTAGGGGTCTCGAGAGAAAGCGGTCGCCGGGCTACCTGGATCATATTCTCCACCTTTTGAGGGTGGACCTCCAACGCGTCTGCAAGTTCCTCCACGGAAGGATCGCGTCCCAATCTTTGAGTTAGTTGGTGTTGGATTCGCAGAAGTTTATTAATCTGATCTCCCATATGAACCGGGACACGGATTGTCCTACCTTGGTCCGCTATCGCCCTAGTAACCGCCTGTCTTATCCACCAGGTTGCATACGTACTGAATTTATGACCTCTGCGGTAATCGAATTTTTTTGCGGCTCTGATTAACCCAATGTTGCCCTCCTGAATAAGGTCCAGGAATGGCACGCCTCTCCCCATATATTTTTTGGCAACGCTTATAACCAACCTTGAGTTGGCGGTGATTAAATGCTCCCTGGCAAGCCAACCATCCTGGATAAAAAATTGAAGTTCCTGTCTTCTCCTAGCAGTTACATTCCCCCTCGCTAATTCCTCGCGCGATAATCTTCCCTGCTCTATTCGTTGTGCTAGTTCTACTTCTTCCTCTGCAGTTAATAAGGGTACTCTTCCAACTTCTTTTAAATAAAGACCGATAGTGTCATCTGTATCTATATTGGCAAGGAAGTTCTCTTCAATCGATATTTCGCGGCTTGCTTCATCATCGATATCATCTTCTTCACTTAACTCGTCATCACTTGGTTCTATTGCAGTTGAATCATCAATATATGCTATTCCAGCGCTCAATAACGCCGCAAATGCCTCTTCCAGCTGGTCAACATCCTGTTCGGCATCGGGGAAGAGATTTAAAATGTCATCGATCGTAACAAAAGACTTTTGCCGTCCCAGCTCCACAAGTCTCGCAATTGCTGGGTGCTCTTCCTGCCCTTCTATTTCACTCAGTAGTTGTTCATCAATCATACAAACTCCAACTTATTAAACAGAATACACCTGTTTTATTCGAAAATCAATACCCAAATTTATAGATTTTGTTCTTGGCTAGATATCAAGATTCATAATTCATCAATAATTTATTCCACCCTGATAAAAAATTTTACACATCACTAATTTCTTCAAACCTTTACTCTTCTGAAAGAACGGGGGGGTTATTGATCATATTTATCATAGCGTCTACACCAGATGGGTTTACAACAAAAATTGTGTTCTCGCTGGTTTTTAAATAGTAACCGCTTTCTGTTTGTGTCTGTTTGCCAATCTGGATTGAATCCAGGTTACCCTGCGAATACCTCAGTTCAATGATATACGCAGGATTATCCATTCCGGTTGCTTGCCCAGGAGGGGCGGGGTTTATTTCAGAAAGAGCACTGGTGGTAAGGAATTGGGTTATAGCATTCTCCAGAACTGTATTGTCCACAACTTGATCATTTGAGTCGCTAAAAACCCAATCATTATTTTCATTTTTTTCAAATTCAATAGATTCACCCGTGTTTTTTTTAATCAACAAAGATTTAATATCAGAGCTTGATTTGTTAATCAGTACTTTTGCAGGAGGAGTAGATGTAGTTTCCTCAGTCTGTTCTGCATTTCTCCTGCCTACCAGAATTGCAATACAAATCAAAACTACCAGAATAGCCAGAACAATCCATGTTGATCGCCGGACCATGCTCTAACCTCTCTGACGGCGTTTGAACCAAACAATCAATCCGGATATCAACGCAACACCTGGAATCAAAATCACTGAGACAAACAGAAACAGATTAATCGTCAAGGGTGTTAATCGGATGAGCAAACGCTGGGTACTCTCTTTTGGAGTAAGGCTAATAATATCTTCTTTGCCAGCCAACCAGTCAATGACATTGACAGCCAGATCGC
>JBJYWI010000211.1:0-2319 GCA_046259385.1 Anaerolineales bacterium | reverse complement strand
CAGCTGCAGCTTCTTCCTCCATGGGCTCTTCAGCGGCGGGTTCCTCTGCTGCCGGTTCTTCAGGCGCGGGAGCCTGGGCAGGTTGTGCGCATGCAGACAGTATCAAGACAAAAATTACTGTCAGCACAAGAAAATACTTGATTTTCATTGTCATCTTCTCCTTATATAATGATTTATTTTTCTTTATCGTCGAATGTCAGCATTTATTATATTTTCCTTGACACCTCCTTCCATCCATAACCTTTGACGAACGGATTATTCGTACACGAATCTTCAAGCCACCTGCAGTTCAACATTATCTGGCTCTGCTAGGATAGCCTGGTATACCTTCGCCACACCACCCATAACACAGGCATCCAAACCTTGCTGGGCGGAAACAACTCTTGTGGCATTCCGGTTCCATTTTAATGCACGTTGATCAAGAATATCATTAATAACAGGCAACAAGTAATCGGCTGCCAGGCTTAATATTCCTCCAAAAACGACCAGATCTGGATTTAGTATATTGACTAATGAAGCGATCCCAATTCCAAGATAGATTCCAATTTCATGAAACGCCTCGAGTGCCAATTCGTCACCTCCATTGGCAGCCTCAACTACTATTGGAACAGTCATAAGCTCCGGATCACCTTTAGTTTTTTCGGTTAAGCTGCTGAAGCTGCCTCTTGAGATTGCTTTTGTTATATAACGAAATAACGCTTCCTGGCTAACCTGTGTTTCCCAACAGCCATAATTTCCACAATTGCAGAGCTCACCATCTGGATCCATTGTCATATGGCCGAATTCTGTCCCAAAACCTGTCACCCCATTGAACATCCTGCCTTCATGAACTATTCCACCGCCTAGACCAACTCCTGCGCTTATGTATAAAATCTCCTCATAACCCTGTGCAGCTCCATAATAATATTCTCCGAGTGCAGCAATACTCGCTTCATTATCAACCACAACAGGTGCATCAAACCTTTCTTCTAAAATTTGTCGTAGCGGAACATCACTCCATTTTAAATTGGTAGCGAATAACAAGGATCCACTGTTCTGGTCAACCAACCCAGGCACTCCCACCGAGACGCCCAAGAATGAATTGGAGAATTTTCTACCTTCTATTTCTGCATTAAGCATAAGAGCCAGCACATGATCAATAATCTGCTGCTGGCTCGTATTTGACAGAATTCTCTCATTACGCTGCCAAATGATCTTCGGGGCAAAATTTGTGCAGATTACACGCACAAAATCCACACCAATTTCACTGCTTACAATAAATCCTGCTTCAGGATTGAGGGTAAGCATCATTGCCAGCCGACCAACCCGGCGCCGTGATCCAGAGGTCTCCAGCCCAACTTCACGAACAAATTGGCGGTCTATTAACTCCTGCACCAAACTTGAAACTGTGGTTTTATTTAATCCAGTCATTTCAGCAAGCTGGGCACGGGACACCGGCGCGTTTTCACGCAATCGATGCATAATCACCGAAAGATTTATCTGGCGGACTAATGCCTGATCTCCTGTACGGTAACGGTCTTCAGCCAGCAAGTAATATCCTCATTTATTACTTATTTCAATTTGCCCCCTGGCTTTAATTTGTTGATACAACAAACTAAAGTATAGCATATTTTTTTGACGTGTCAATTATCACTTTTTCTATTTAAAAAGAATGTGACCTATGACACAATCTGATTATGACGATTATCCGATGAAATTGAATTAGATTCACCGCTTTTCAAATTCCGTTGCTTCTAATCAAATTTGATAGAAAAATTCGCGATAAATTATAGTAAATGCACTGTCTTATAACGGATATGACGTACACCAGGTTTAAGATCCATCCTGAATTATCTTGACTCAGTAGCTAGATCAACTTAGAATATGATAATATAGGAATGTTGGTATGTTAAAACATTCAAACTTTGAGAAAATTCTGGAATTTTTCACTATAAGAAAAGCAGCAAATTAATCCAAAAATCATGCTTTCAAACAGTATTAATAAACAAAGTAAACTTCCCTATTATCAGCAGTTGTACGAAATCCTGAGAGGAAAGATTATTCAGGGTGAATGGACTCCAGGAGATTTGATACCGCCAGAATCGGAATTGACGGAAACGTACCAGGTCAGCAGAAATACAATCCGTCAGGTTCTTGATATCCTCGTCAATGAAGGTTTAATATACCGTCAGAGAGGCAAAGGAACCTATATTTCTCACCCAACCCTTGAGCAAATCACAACCAGAATAATCAGTTTCACCGAAGATATGCAACAGCGGGGTTTTAATCCAGGAACCCGTGTATTAGAATCGATTCTCTTACCAGCTCCAAAAAACATAG
>JBJYWI010000210.1:0-3729 GCA_046259385.1 Anaerolineales bacterium | reverse complement strand
TTTCATCATGATTTTCTGAACTAAACCTGAATAATCAAATCATATCAATACATCCAATATATAATCATATCGCCTTGTTATTTTCTTATAATAATCATAAAATCGATACAATATTAAATATATCATGGCAACACATACCAAATCTGATCCCTATTCTGCTGTAAATTTAATTGAAAAAATGCTCTTACCCTGGGAAGAATCCATAGCAAATCCGGAGCAGGCTCAATTACATGTGTTGGAAAAATTAATCAATGATTATTCCAAGACTGGCTATGGAAAAATTCGTGGTGCTTTAAATGTGGATAACATCCAAGATTACAGACGTGTGTTTCCAGCTGCGACTTACGAAGATTTTAAACCGGAACTCGATAAAGTTATGGCTGGAGATATTGAACAATTATTATCTGAAGAACCTATTGGCTGGGCAATCACCAGGGGAACCACAAAAGGTGAATCAAAATATATTCCCATGACCCCCACTGATTTACGTTTACGTGTCAGCGCAGGCAGGGCAATGTTAGTTTATGTATTGATGAATAAAAAATTCGATCTTTTTAGTGGGGTAAATCTAAATTTGAACTTCCCTTCCGAAGTTGGAACAATAAAAATTGGTCTGAATGAAGTAAAGTATGGATACAGTTCCGGCATCTATGCGAAATATGTCTCCGCCCAGACGCCAATTCAATCAGTGCCATCGCAGGAGGATATTGATGCATTAGGCTCCGGAAAATCTATCTCAGACTGGGAAAAAAGGTTTGAACTTGCTTATCAATCATGCAAAGAGAGAGATGTTACTTTGGTTGGTGGCGTATTTACCACAGCTCACCGGTTTGCGCGTTACCTTAAGAAATTTCACAATCTTTATCCCAAAGATATCTGGAATACACGGATTATGACATTGGGAAGCGCACCTGCTATAAACACAAAACACCAACCCGTACTGACTTCATTGTACGGCGATGTAATCATCCGGGAGATTTATGGCGCTACCGAGGGTATGTTCGGCCAGCAGCGAGATCAAAACAGAGCATGGGTGCCAAACTATGATCAGTACCTTCTTGAAGTGGTGACTAAATCAGGTACAAAAATGCTGCATGAGATGAAACCCGGTGAAATGGGTGGGCTTGTTGTTTCAACGCCGGTGTTTCCACGCTATAGGATAGGCGATATCATTCGAGCGTTTAAACCGCCCTATTTTCGATGCATCGGACGTGAAAAATGGTGGATACCGCTAAAATATGCCTGGGATGAGATTTTCTCCCTGAATTTTGATCGGTTATAAATCTTTTCCTCTATTCCCTTTTCCTTGTTATCCCGCGAAGAAGGATCGATAATCCAATCGCAATTAGAATCAACGGCCAGATTAAAACCCAATTTAATCCGATTATCGAATTTAAACCTACTGCTATAAGAATAAATGCAAAAATTAAAGTCCCCCCCACTGATTTGCGATATGCAGGGATGACCAACCTCAATAATACTTCGAGAATAAATAAACATCCCGCGCCGATCAGGATAACTGGCCAGGCGCTGATCGTTTTATCAATTGGTTCAAAACCTGTACTGAATGTCAAATTCTGCAGGAATTGATCAAGTACACCCATGTTGCTTAAAAGTAAAACTATTCCTGCCCAGATAAAAATCAGAGCCCATATTATTGGAGTTAAGGGATCTCTGCTCCATTTTTCATCCCAGCTCTTTTCAGCGCTTTTTTCTCTTTCCTTGTCTTCAAATTTTTCATCTTTTTCACTTGGCATTTTTTCCTCCCGCTATTCTGTTTATTTAATAATCCAATTATCCTGCAAAAACAGACAAATTATATCCCGGATTTCAGAATATCAAATTCGATCCTATTCAGGTATTTTCTGTAGGCGTTCGTCTCTTCAAGTAAAAAATTGATCTGGTTTTGCAATACCTGAGATTTATTGGTATTGACCTGCTCCCGTTCGGATGCAAATTGATAATGTCCTTCAATCTCTGAACGGAGATACCCCATTTCAACCATCCAATCCAGCCCTTTTAGGATTGTGATCTCGCGCTGTCCTAATGCGACTGCGATTTTCTCAACATCCAGGAAACCTTTATAGGTTTTTATCCCGTACTTCACCATGCCTATTAACTTTTTAAGAAAGATATTAAGTTCAAGAGACCCAGGATTTACACAAAAGAATGAAATTTCCTCCGGAGATGCACGATCAATCACCTGTTTTAATTCCCATCTTCCTGGTGGTGTTGTCCATATTACGAGTTTAGAAACCGGTCCAATACTGTATCTGTCCGCTATAGCCTTTTCAACGTTTTTTTCAATTCCAATTCTTTTAATCTCGCTTGCGCCACCTGCTTCGACCCATATTTGGGTTTCTTCACCAATCTCGAGGTTATTCAATTTTTTATACGGTTTGGTAATGTTTCGATAGTCATATATTTTCCGGATAGCGCTGGGCATTATTGCAGAAATATCTTTTTCCATTACCTGGCAATCAATCCATTCCAGTTGGATACTTTTTTCTCCACGAAATGAAGTTGAGCGCGCTGTATATAACAAATTTAATTCTGAACTCTCTGATATATCATTATTAAAATTTTTAGCTCCGTTCCACCAGATAAATTTGTGAATTTTCTGCTCTTTATCTGAAACTGTCACTGATATATGCTCGTCCTCACGACCCACAGTAGAAAAACCTTTGAACTTCAGATCCTCGCTCATAAATACTAATGGTGGATTTCCGTTTCCAAATGGAGCTAATCTTTCAACATCTTCTACAAATTCCAAATTTATCTCTCCTAGATTTAACACGCTATCAAAATTAGCTTCTTTTATATCCTGTACATCCAATGCATTAACATAACTAGAGATCGATTTTCTGAATTCCCCAATATGAATTGGGTCAATTTTTAATCCAGCTGCCATCGGGTGTCCACCATACCCCAATAAGTACCTGCTGCTTTCGCGTATAGCAGCAGAGATATCGATACCATTCACAGACCTGGCTGATCCCTTTCCAATTTCATCGTTATTGGTCGAAATCAGAATAACAGGTTTATGAAATTTCTCCACCAGCTTGCTAGCTACAATGCCGATAATTCCTGCTGGCCAGGTTGGATTTGAAATAACTAAAACGCTGTTCTCCAATAACTCAGGATATTTCTCAATTTCACTTATAGCTGCGCTGTAAACCTGGTTTGTCAGTAATTTCCTGCGGGTATTACATGTTTCCAGTTCCAGGGAAAGTATCCGCGCTCGATCTTGATTTTGGGTTAATAGCAGTTCTACACCTTTTTCAGCATTGTCAAGTCTGCCGATTGCATTCAACCTGGGCGCAATCATAAAACCGATATGTTCCTCTGAAATTTTTTTTGGATTCAAATCAATGAAATCATATAAAGCACTCAGTCCCGGACGTTCAGCACTGCGCAACTTCTCAATACCTAATTGAAGTAAATAACGGTTGTCTTTTGTTAATGGAACTACATCTGAAACAATGCCTAATGCAACCAGGTCGAGGAATGAATCTGTATCATCAATCAGTCCAAGCTGGTTGTATAGCCCTTCAATTAGCTTGAACGCCACCCCAACACCGGGAAGGTTGTACAATGCATGATCTCCAGGCAGCATTTTGGGATTGAGAACTGCTTCTGCACCGGGAATATTCTCAGGTAAATCATGGTGATCGGTTATGATCACGTCTACCCCGGATTGATTAGCGAAATTAATTGCTTCGTTTGAAG
>JBJYWI010000209.1:0-15335 GCA_046259385.1 Anaerolineales bacterium | reverse complement strand
AGTTTGCAGTCAATTAATTTCTTGTCTGAGATTTTGAGTAATCATTATTCTGTGATTGATTTGACTATTACCTCAAAAAATGTGAATTCTATTCGGAAAAATCAAGGATCGATTCTATTGACTTTTGTATATATTTATATTGCATTAATCAGAACACTTTCATTAATCAAAAACTTTTCTGGCGGTTATAATAGATTATGATTAGAATATAGTATTTAAAATAAGGAGAGTCTGAATGGTCAATGATGAACACGAATTGTACACAGTAGATGTTGGCGGACGTCTCCGGGAACTACGACAGGAGAGGGGGAAATCAATGCGGGCAGTTGCCAGAGACAGCGGGTTGTCAACAAACGCATTGAGTATGATCGAAAGAGGGCGCACCTCTCCCTCGGTTAGCACTTTAAACAAAATTGCAACCGCATTAAATATCCCTATTACGGCATTTTTTCGAATTGAACCTGAAAAGCAAGATATTGTGTATGTGAAGGCAAATGACAGGAGGAAAATTGAATTTGATAATGCTGTTTGGGAAGGATTAGGAGGAGAAAATTTTACAGGATACGTTGAACCGTTTATCGTTACTATGGAAGCAAATGCAAGCAGCGGCCCATTTGGGATGATACACAACGGTCATGAGTTTGTAATGTGTCTGGAAGGTCAATTAGAATACGAAGTTGAAAATCAGAAATACTTTCTTGAAAAAGGTGACACATTAATTTTTTCAGCCGAACTTCGTCATCGCTGGCATAACACCGGTAATGGAACTGCAAGTATTATTATTGTCATAGCGGGATTTGAAAAAGGTGAACGCCCCAGCGAATATCATATTTCTTCTATTAAATAAAGCGAACATTCCTGAAATATCGAAAAACGAGAAGGGTTTGAAGAATTGGATCGAAATATTACAAGAAAGTTGTCTACCATTATGGAAATGGCATGTATGCTATAATTTTCCGGTTAATCGTGTGATGAGGATTTTCGAAGGTGATGTAAATTTGGGTTACAAATCAATCACATTTAACAATATTTTCGCCTTTTGAACAGGGTGTGAGATTTATTATTTGGAATATTTCTAAACTAATCGTCTAGCGCCCGAAGCGTTATGCAGAGGGCGATTTTTATTTTTGGAGAATCAATTATGTTCAGGACACATACTTGTGGTGAATTGAGAATCTCAAACAATGGGGAAACGGTGGAATTGGTAGGTTGGGTGCACCGGAGACGAGATCATGGGGGACTGACATTTATCGACCTTAGAGATCGGTATGGTATTGTCCAAATTGTTACAAATCCTGATATCTCAAAATCATCACATGATGCTGCTGCTCCGGTCAGATTGGAATGGGTGATTGAAGTAGTAGGTGTCGTCCGTAAAAGGTTAGAGGGCAAAGAAAACCCTGAATTGAAAACTGGTGATATCGAAATTGAGGTCAAAGAACTAAAAGTTCTGAATCCATCAAAACCTACTCCTTTCTTAATTAATGATCAGGATAATGCTGATGAACAAACCAGATTGCGGTACCGTTATCTTGATCTGCGCAGACCAAAAATGCTCCATAATCTTGAAATGAGACACAGGATAGTTAAATTTATCCGGGATTATCTCGACAATCGCGATTTTATTGAAATTGAAACGCCTATACTTTTTAAGACTACTCCAGAGGGTGCACGTGATTATCTAGTTCCTTCACGAGTCCACGCCGGTGATTTTTATGCATTACCTCAATCGCCTCAACAATTGAAACAACTTCTGATGGTTGCTGGCGTGGATCGCTATTTCCAAATTGCCAGGTGTTTCCGGGATGAAGACCAGCGCGGTGACCGCCAACCAGAATTTACACAGTTAGATCTTGAGATGTCATTTGTTGAACGCGAAGATGTGATGAATATTACGGAAGATCTTTTCACTCAACTGGTCACAGAAATCGTTCCAAACAAGAGATTGCTTTCAAGTCCCTGGCCTAGATTGACATACCGCGAAGCTATGGAAAGATTTGGAAAAGACAATCCTGATTTGAGATACGGTATGGAATTGAAGGATCTGACTGATATTCTAGCTCTTTGTGGATACAAACTATTCGAGGATGTGATAAAGGATGGCGGTGTTATCAGAGGTATCAATGTAAAAGGTAAAGGCGACTCGAGCAGAAAAGAGATTGAACGATTTGCTGAAATTGTAAAAAAGCGCGGCGCAAAAGGCCTTTTTTACATTGCACCTACTTCAACCGGGGAGTTACGTTCTTCTTTTATAAAAAATATTGATGATGATAAGAAAGAGAAGATACTGAACAGGATGGAAGCGGAAAGGGGCGATTTGTTGTTGATTGTTGCAGACTGGGAGCCGGTAGTTTTTGATGCACTGGGTTATTTGAGAGTCAATGTAGCAGATACTCTAGGCCTTACTGATCCTGATCTTCTTGCATTTTGCTGGATTATCGATTTTCCTTTTGTGGTTTGGAATGAAGATGAAAATAGATGGGATCCAAGCCACCACCTCTTTACAGCTCCAATGGCAGAGGACATCCCACTTCTAGCCACAAATCCAGGCCAAGCCAGAGGCCAGCAATACGATATGGTATTGAATGACAACGAAGTTGGAGGCGGTTCTATTCGTATTCATCAGCGCGATTTACAGGAACAGGTATTCCAATTAATCGGTTTGGAGCCGGAAACTGCAAAAAGTCGATTTGGGCATATGTTAGAAGCGTTTGAATATGGCACTCCGCCACATGGAGGCATCGCTCCGGGAATTGATCGAATCGCAATGATTCTCGCGGATGAGCCAAATATACGGGAAGTAATCGCGTTTCCAAAAAACCAAGTAGCTCGTGATGTAATGGCTGGCGCACCGTCTCCGGTTGATGAAGTTCAACTTAAAGAATTACACCTAAAGCTTGATCTTTAACTAGAGGTTTATTATGGCCACTACAATTCGGATTGAAGAAATTTCACAATATGAAGGGCAGGAAGTTGTAATCAAGGGTTGGGTATATAACCGTACCCATAAAGGTAAATTGGTGTTCTTATTGATTCGGGATGGATTTGGTTATGTTCAATGTGTCGCATTTAAACCGGATTTGAACCAGGAATTATTCGACAATATAAGCAGAATTCCACAGGAATCCTCGGTCATTGTATCTGGCATTGTCAGGCAGGATGACCGGGCGCCGGGCATTCCAGGTGGTTATGAAATTGGCATAATTAATCTCGAAATTGTTCAGCTTGCAGCAGAAGATTATCCGTTAGCTTTGAAAGAGCATGGGGTCGATTTTGTTTTGGATCATCGCCACCTTTGGCTTCGTATGCCAAGTCAGTGGGCGGTGCTGAGGATAAGGGCTACTGTTATAAGCGCAATAAGAGAATGGCTTGATAACAATGGTTTTATTAATCTTGATACGCCGATTTTAACGCCTGCAGCTTGTGAGGGAACGACAACACTTTTTGAAACTGAATATTTTGACGAAGGAAGCGCCTATCTTGCCCAAAGCGGTCAATTATACAATGAAGCTAATATTTTTGGATTCAGCCGAGTGTATGCTTTCGGTCCTACTTTCAGAGCTGAAAAATCAAAGACACGCAGACACCTTACGGAATTCTGGATGGTTGAGCCTGAAATTGCATTCTGTGATTTAGAATGTCTGATGGAGATTGCAGAGCAGTTTACATTCCATATTGTCCAAAGAGTGCTAAGGGATCGTGAACCGGAATTGGTTTCATTGAGCCGGGACATCAATATACTGCAAAACATCAAACCACCATTTCCACGAATTTCCTATGATGATGCTGTTGAACTCTTAAGACAATTGCAGGAGGAGACTTCGGACGAGGAGAAGAAAGAATTATTAAACTTCGATTGGGGTATGGATTTTGGCGCACCGCATGAAACTGCTATCACTGAATACTATGAAAAACCAATTTTTGTTTATGGATTTCCCTCCCAGGTAAAAGCATTCTATATGGAGCCGTGGCCAGGGAGATCGGAAGTGTGCAAAAGTGTTGATCTTCTAGCTCCGGAGGGATATGGTGAGATTATTGGAGGAAGTGAGCGTATATCCGATCCTGTAATGCTAAAGAAGCGGCTTGTTGAACATGATCTCCCTCATGAGGCTTTCAAGTGGTATTTAGATTTACGATATTTTGGCAGTGTTCCCCATAGTGGATTTGGACTGGGAGTTGAAAGAACTGTTTCATGGTTATGCGGGATTAATCATATCCGCGAAACAATTCCTTTTCCGCGAACGATAAAAAGAGTGTATCCGTAGTGCATGATCTAAATTACCTATTCATTCATTTCTTTTTATGGTATAAAATAATTACCCTGCTTTGTGCGTGATGCTGCATATTGGTTTTGAGCCAACACTCTTATAAAGGGTTCCAATCTTCTTGGTGTGAAGCGATAGGCACAAGCCAAGGCTGAGCACTTGAGGCGGAACCCAACCTGCGAAGGCAGGTTCAAAACTTAGCTGCACACGGCATAGTGGGGTTTTTTTTGAAATAATTGAATACTAATAAAAAAAGAAACGCGCATATATGTAGGTATATGCGTGTTTTATAATTAATTAAGCTTTAAAACAGGACCGATGCAAGCTCGTTCCTGTACTGACGGGTTATTGGATTGTTCTCTCCAAGCATTTCCAGTATAGCAACCATAATTAATCTTGCTTGGTCATCCCTGTAGTGTTTGTCAATACGCAAAACTTCAAGGATTCCATCCATTGCTGCTTCGAAATTTCCGTTATACGCCAACCGGACAGCATTGTTGAATGTTGCATCTGAAAAATCATTTTTCCCCGAGTGGGGTTCCCTGGTTTCAAGAAAATTAAATGCTTCTGCTAAAGGGGTTAATCTTTGTGCAGGAGTATATTCTGCGCTTGCAGGAAAATCATTCAGAAATTCTTCAGACTGCATACCTTTTCCCTGAAAAAGCAGGCTCCGGATTAAACCCAGACGAGCAGCAGTATTTGCGGGAGAAATTTCCAGAGATCTTCGGAAACACAATTCTGCTTCTTCTGCCTGATTCAATATCAACAGGCTGTTCCCTTTTTCCAGATTTAGATCACTTTGATCAGGAACAATCTCACGCAGAAATTCTCTGATCTTCGCCTCCGATTGATTTCCAACAAAATCAGAGATCACTTGGCCATCCTTGAATGCTTTGACTGCTGGAATACTTCGGATATTGAAGCGAAAAGCTAAATTGGGATTCTGGTCAACATTTACCTTGGCTAGACGAAATTTCCCTTTTGCACCTTCGGTCAATCTTTCCAATAAAGGACCCAAAGTTTTACAAGGCATACACCATTCAGCCCAAAAATCGACAACCACAGGTATATTTTGAGAATATGATATTACATGATATTCAAAATCTGCATCGGTCACATCAATAATAAATTCGGAAGTCATCTGCTGCCTCTCAAATTATATTTGTTTGAAGAGTTTCTTTATACTACCACCTATTAAATTGGCTTAAGTATAGGAAGAAAGAACAAGTTGTAATTACACATTTAAAATCATACCCTGTCATCCAAAAGTTCTCAATTGGAAATATATTAGAAATTTATAGCATTCTACCCGGGTTCTGTGTCAAGAACCTAAAATTTGGAGAATATTGGGTGGCATTTAACTTGCATCAATGCCTGAAGCGAGCAATTCTTACCATTCAATTCTTAAATTCATTAACAAAAATGTCTCGAATTGGGTTTCATTATTTTCCAGATACGCAACACTACAGCCAGGAAGATTTATCAATATGGTTGCCAGAATTATTAAGTTTAGGCGCATCATGGATTACTTTAATTGCATCGTCAAAAAGAGCTATCCCGGAATCCTTTATCACTACTTTAATTGACGCAGAAATTGAACCGATACTACATTTTATCGAACCAATTGAAATTGGGTTTTACGAAAAAGATTTTCGTATGCTGCTCAGAAATTATGCTCGCTGGGGGATCCGATACGTTACAGTATTTGAAAAACCAAATTGCAGAATTTCCTGGTCAGCAACTTCCTGGTCTCAATCAAATCTTGTTGAACGATTCCTAGATGCATATTTACCCATAGCAACATATATTCTTGAAGAAAATTTAATCCCGGTGTTTCCACCTCTTCAACCTGGTGGTGATTTCTGGGATACCGCTTTTTTAAGGAAAGCTCTTGAAGGTTTGAAACGCAGGGGACAGCAGTCAATATTACGTAATCTGGCGATTGGAACATACGCGTTTGCAGGGAATAAACCCATAAATTGGGGAGCCGGCGGCCCGGAAAGCTGGCCGGGAGCGCAGCCCTACAAAAGTGTTGAGGGTGTACAGGACCAGATTGGATTTCGTATTTTCGAATGGTATTCCACGATACTGAAAGAAACCACTGGTAAGGCATTGCCAATAATCCTGCTTAGGGCTGGATGTAGTCCGGGAGACAGAAATGATTTATCCAGACCTGCGTTAGATGAAGATACTCATGCAAGCAGGATTCTGGAGATCGCAAAATTAATGGAACCGGCAATCAATGGTTTGCAGGAGAATACAGTACCCCATGAAGTGCTTGCTTGCAATTTTTGGTTACTAGCAACAAGAGACGATAGCAAATACAAAAGGGACGCTTGGTTTAAAAATGAATCAGGTTTTTTGCCGATTGTTTCAAAATTTAAAAGATGGTTTTCTGAAAAAAACCAAGACAAATCACAAAATAACGAAATACAGAAGTTAAAGAAAACAATTAATTCCAAGGGTAATGGCAAGGGAAAAAAAGAGGAATTATTCTCTCATTACTTGCTTTTACCTTTATACACATGGGGTATCGCGGATTGGGATTTTGAACTAATTAAGCCATTTGTTGAGGAGCACCACCCAACAATTGGATTTTCAATCACAGAAGCTAGTAAAGCAAGCCGGGTAACAATCGCAGGAAATGAGAATTCATTCTCTGAAGATGTGGTGGAGCTCCTACGGGATGCTGGTTGTGCTGTTCAGCGGCTCCGAGACGATGGCATATTAGTTGCATCATAGCAAAAAACCTCTATGTTTTTATCATAATGAGAATGGGATGATATAGAACTCATGAACCAATTTCAAGAAGAAAGAATTCAACATCCGCTATTTGACCCAGATTTCACTCTGCCTGTATTGAAAGTGATCGGCTTGGGTGGTGGTGGGTGTAATGCTGTTGAAAGGATGATTACCCTCGGAATGAGAGGGATTCAATTCATAGCAGCCAATACGGACCATCAGGCTTTATCCAATAACCCTGCGGATATTAAGATCCAACTGGGGCCTGGAACGACAAGGGGACTAGGAGCAGGTGGAGACCCTCAGATTGGAAGGAATGCGGCTGAAGAGAGCAGGGCTGACCTCGAAAAAGCTCTTTCCGGCGCAGATATGGTTTTTCTCACTGCAGGCATGGGCGGTGGAACGGGAACTGGTTCAATAGCAGTTGCAGCGGAAATTGCAAAAAAAATAGGTGCAGTAACAATTGCCATCGTCACCACACCATTCTCCTTTGAAGTCGGGAAGAGACAGGTAAATGCTAAAGAAGGGCTATTAAGTCTCCGAGATCATACCCACACATTAATTAGTATTCCAAATGATAGGCTATTGTATGTCACACCAAAAGACCTCCCGATAGATGTCGCTTTTCAGCTGGCGGATGACGTGCTTCGTCAGTCGGTTCAGGGAATATCTGAACTGATAACAGAACCAGGTTTAATAAATGTAGATTTTGCGCACATTCGTCGTTTGATTCAGTCTGGTGGTGGAGCACTGATGGCGATTGGACATGGTGAGGGTGACGGAAAAGCTTTTGAAGCAATTGAACAGGCATTGAATCATCCACTGCTTGAATCAGTCTCCTTGAGCAACGCTTCAGGAATTATTGTTAATTTTACCGGTGGCGAAGATCTCACATTATTTGAAGTCCAGGATGCCTTGACCCAGCTTCAATCTCAAACTGGCTTGCAGACTGAAATTGTAATGGGTGTAATTAATAATACCGAAATGAGGGATCGCATTCAAGTGATCTTAGTAATAACAGGACTAGGCGCGCCAACCTTAGAGGAAACTGTATCTAAATATTCCAAGAATGAACCAGTTCAACCGTCTAAGATTGAACCACCAATTGAATCTTCACCGGTAATCGAAAAGGTAGACTACCAGAGAGAACCCGCAAAACCACCTTGGAAAGAATTTCCATCAGTACCTGTTTCAACAAATCTTGATATTCCCGCATTCTTAAGACGTCGATCAGGAAATTTCAAGGCGACTTAGAGAACTGCAATTTGGAATTTTCGTTTTATGGGCAGGTTCAATGGATCAAGAGATAAAAAAAAATATTAATTCAAAAGTATATAGCCGGTTTCCTGAGTTAAATGGCAAGGAACCAACTATTCGGTTGCAGAATAAGCCTGACCATAATAACAGTTCTTCAAAAACCTATCTGCTAATCTATTCCGGAAAGATTGAAATCTCCGGGGAAAAATCATTAACACGGATTGTTCGAGTTGTAGCCGGTGAGACGGGAAATATTATCAAGATTTCAACTTCCCGTTAAGAACGGCTATTTTTACTATTGATAGGTCACCTGATTATTTTGTGGAAATTAATGTATTTAATTTATCCAATAACAAAGGACTATAAGGAAACGGATAAACCCTGTTTATTCAAATGGAGCCAGTTATGCAAATGTTAACTCCTCTCTCATTATTATTGCTGATTGTGATTGCGATTTTTGCACTTGGGGTAATTACCTTCTTGGCAGGTGTTCTGATACTCTCGTTTCGTACAGGAAACAAAGATATTAAAACCCTCGCAGTTCAAACCGCAAATTTAGCGCAGAAAGGGATAGCAGAGGATGTGGCAGGTTTAGTTGGAAATGCTACCAATTTGTTGGAAGCCACAAATGACCTTGTCAGAACATCCAAAGGTGTTGGTGTTTTTCTTTCGCTACTAGGGATTTTATTAATGGCTGCCGCATGCTGGCTTGCAATACAAATCCTGCGCTCAGGACTATGAAGCATACTGGCTTTTTAATAAAAAGCAGAGAATACTTTCCAATCAGAAATTGGCATTGGATGATTGCTGCATTACAGCAGGATCCTGTTATATTCAATGAATTGACACAAACAAGCCTGGGGCAAGAAGCAATTGATTCATTGCGTGCAGTCCCGGAAGATTGGACACCAGCCTCGCTATCTCTTTTTGCGCTGGGCAATCCGGTTCAATTAGGCGAGATTAAAAATCTACCTTTGTTGCCTCTGCCTAGCAATCTGCGGCAAAATATAAAGGTTGCTTATACAAAGTGGTACCAAAACCCAGAAACGCTCACTTCAATTAAAGATGCAGGATTGGTCGCCCTATCTCTAAGGGAAAGACTTCGTATTACAGGGTCCTGGGATGGTTTTATTGAAGAGTATGATGGAAAATTGGGGCATTCTCAAACGGTTATTGCATGTTTATATGGAATGATTCCAGATAGTCAGGAGTTAATCGAAGTATTAGTTTCCACTAAACCGAAATATTTATTTTCAAATCTGATTGCTCACGCAATTCTTTGTTCTCCTTTACCGCAGGAGGCACAATTTGAAATATACAAAACCCTAATTGCTGGTGAGGAGCTTGAATTTATTTTGGATTTTCTCTATCAATTGGAGAATAAAAGACCTGCATTAACAAAAGCTCTAGCAAATGAGATTATCAAACAAGTTCAATTTGAAAGTTATACAAATTCCGGTCATGAAGTTTCCATTTCTTCAGAGAATAGTGATAGGTGTTTTATTGAGCATCAAATTTCGAAATTAACAAGATTATTACGTTATGCTACACTTCGAGGATTTTCTGAAGATCCTAAAGGGGAACATCCGGAATTGTCGGATTCAATCGAGATTGCTAAAAAAATTAACGCGGGTCTGCAGGAAAAACTTGCCCTAGCAATATCCCGGGAAAATGACCTTAGGAATAGCACTGAGCAAAGGTTAAGAATCTGGAAAATTGCAGTACAAAATGACCCAGATAACCCCAGTTACATTGTTGGTCTATCGGATACCCTGGTTGAATCCGGGCGCCTGAAGGACGCTCGTGCTTATCTTGAAACTAGTCTAACCGATCATGAGAAGCCATTGGATCCATTGTTATTTCTTGCAGTTGCAAAGATTGCGTTCAAGCAAGGGGATTTTTCAAGTGCAGAAGAATATGCCTTAAATGCGTATACAAAAATTGCTTCAAGCAATTATTTTTATGGAGAAGAATTTTTTTCTCTTGCAGAAATATTGATAGCGAATGATTATTATCATGAAGCGATCGAAGTGATTGAATTTGGGTTATCGAGATTCAATCATCACCCGGATCTTTTATCCCTTTTAGCATATATAAAACAACATATTGGTGAAATTGATGAATCGTTGCAAACATCTTACTTGGCGCTCGCATTTCATGGAATTAATCTAAACAGCGAGAATCAATTTGAATTCAATACGGAGATCAGGAAGAGAATTATTGAAAACTTATCTTTTCTTAAATATTGGGAATCAGCATTGCATGAGAGGATTTCACTCGCAGAATTAAAGGGATCTTCTGTGGCTGAGGATTATCATGAAATCGCAGATTTAGCACTAAATGCAGACCAACCAGAACAGACATTAAACTTCTGCAAACTGGCTCTAAAATTGAATTCCATGGATGGGAAAGCTTATTATTTAATGGGAAAAGCTGATCTGGCGATGAATGATTATAGCAGTGCGATAGAAAATCTGAATAAGGCTGTTCAATACAAGCCGGAATCAACAAAAACTTGGCTGACTCTAGCAGATGCATATAAAGGAGTGGGTGATGAAAGCAGGTTTGTTGATACTTTGAATGAAGCTGTGCATGCAGTACCAGAAGATCCGGAAATTCAATTTGCTTTGGGAAAAGCTTATTTGGCAAGGAATCTTCCTTCCAGAGCGCTTGAATTTTTCAATCAAGCTATTGCATTTTTGCCCGACAATTCGTCAAGCGCAGACTTGAATCAACAGGAGAGTCTATTTATTCATGAACAAAACTTCCTGAAAAATCCAGGACTTTCGTTTGAAATCTCATATTTCTTAGGAGACACATTATCAAAACTTGGCTATAAAGACGATGCAATGAGCGCGTTCAAAAGGGCATATGAATATGCTCTCAATTCCGAGAAATTGGAAGTTAGCAACCTCATTGAATCAGGTCAGGGAATAAAAGAAAAGATCTTTCTGATTGCAAAATGTTATGCCCATAATTTGATTGAAATTAATGATTTCGAAAAAGTAATTCAGGTCCTCGGATTTGCCAGCCGGTATGGAAGTTTAGATACACAGGCAAACTTAGATTTGGCTAGAGCTCTGTTGATGGCACAGCCTTCCCAGTCAAACGCTGAAAAAGCAGTTGAACTTTTAGAAAAGACATTCTTTTTGTCACCAGAAAAATCTAACAAAAACGCAGCAGAATCTGGAGAGATAGATCACCATAAACAAGCGGAAGCGCAGGCTATTTTTGCTGAAGCCTTGGCGCTTTCCGGGGATATTGAGAGAGCAAAGGAAGCATTCAGGTACGCCCTGGATACCCCATTGGCTGAAAATTCAATTTGGAAAGCCCGGTTATCCACCGGACTTGGGAGAATCGCTTTATTAATTAATGAACCAGAGTTGGCTTTAGCTTCTTTGCATGAGGCAGAAAAAATTCAAAAAGGCGACGTCAATATCTATCGATTATTGGCAGAAGCATATCTTGAAACGGGTTTGTTGCCAGAATCTTACTCTGCTGCAATGACTGCTGTGAAGTTAAATTCATCAGACAACCCGACTTTGGATTGGTTTTCAAGTTTAGTTATGAAGATCATCAATCAAAAAGAGAACTACGATCCGAAGATGCTTTCGGAATGCATCCAGGTAATTGAGAAGTCGATTCTTGAGAATTCCAAGCAATCAAATTTATTGTTACGATTAATTCAATTAGAACTGGTAGGGGGCAATCAACAAAAAGCATTTGAAACAATTGACGCTCTAACCATCTCTGGATTTGGAGAAGCGGAGGTTGATGCAGAATTGATTCTGGAGGTTGCATCCGAATTGCGGAATGGAAATACCGCTGAATACGCGATAAAACTTCTGCAGATAACAATCGATCATTTACTCAGCATTGAACCCGAGCAAACCCATATTCGAGAGGAATTGGTCTCAAAATTGTACTATGAGCTTTCAAGTTGCCATATGGAAAACGGGGATAAGGTGAATGCTGTTCAGACTTTAGAACAGGCTGTTAAATTTGATCCTGAAAATGTGGATATCTACCGGAAGTCAATAATTATTCTGCGTGGTGCAGGTAAATATGAAGCAGCTGAATTGTTAATTCAAGAAGGAATTAACAAGTTTCCGGAGGACATTAGGTTAAATCAATATGCTGCTGAACTATTTTTCAGTGCTGGAAAATATAACAAAGCTCTTGATTATTGCGATTCAGCCCTTAATATCGCTGACGAAGAATTGGATATCAGCCGGAAGAATAGGATTGCAATATTAGCGGCTGAAATTACGCGATCAATTTTGTTGACTGATCGAGCCTATGAATACCTGAACTTATGCCAACCGGAATCAGAAGATTCAGATCTCAAGTTTATGGAAGCCTGTATCAGAACAGAGCTTGCAATGGTTAATGAAAACCCCGAAGATGCGAAAAGGTCAATTGAGGCAGCACGAAATATTCAACCTGAGCACTCGCTGGTAAAAATTCTGAGTGCAAGGATAAAAGCTCGCAAAGATATTTACGATGCCCAGAATTTTTTGGAAATGGAGAGAATAGAAATTCAGAAACACCAGATTGATTATGAAGCTTTGATACCCGGGGTTGGTGTTCTTTCTAATTCTTTTATTCACCGTTCATTTGGGACAGCCTTGTTGGAACTCAATAATTGGGATGCCGCGATTGAGCAGTTTACAAATGCAATAAAGGAATTTAAACACGATCCCCTTTCACATATACTGCTGGCAAAATCAATCGTGGGACAGGCGGAAGAGCAAAGATTGAAACAATATTTGGATATAAAGCCCAATACCCCTGGCGAATCTGCCCTTGATGAGAACGCATCATCACAATTTGAAAATATAATTTCTTCACTAGAAGGGTTTTATGAGGGAATGAGTAACCCTCAGGAATCAGATGAACTACCCCTTGAACAGAAAGATTGTTGCCAATCTATTTTGCTACTGAAATGTCGAGGTAAGCTTGCCTTCCAACCGTCGCTGGATTTGTTAAACCAATATAATGAAATATTGTTTGCCCGCTCATTTTCTTCTGAAGATCTTTTTGTTTACTTACTTGCGCTCTGTCAATTCACGGATCAGTGGACTGTCCAAGCAAGGGACCAGCTATTCCAGGAATTAAGAACAAAATTTGGAGACACAATTGACAACGCCAAGATACTATTCATTTTAGGGTTGCTGTTTTCAGAGCAGGATCCGTTGACAGCTCTCGATTACTTGTTGAAATCGGAGGATTTATTTATCAACGGAGCTCCAAATCTTCCTGTCCGGTTACCAATGATCAAATATCTGATAGCAAAACTTGCCTTGAAAGTTCGCGAATATACAACAGCGGTTGAAGCAATCCTTGGTGCCTTGGAGTTTTGCCCGGATGAACCTTCATGGTGCGAATTCGCTTCGACCATATTCCAGATCGATGAAGTGGGAAATGGATTCCCAGATTTGGAAAAAGCTGCATCTCTGCTAAAACATGCGATAGAAATCGAACCGAATGAAATATCGCGTTATGAGAAGCTAGGAGATATATATTCACGGTTGGGTGAATATTCTTCTGCAGAGAAATATTTAAAACAAGCATTGAATAAAGAACCTGAAAACGGGGAAATTTGGTTTTCATTGGCAGAAATCCAATTACAAAGCGGAAACTTAGACGGTGCTGCTGCAAGCGCAGCAAAATCAATCGAAAATTCTGTTGACGGTTTAAAACCGCTTCTCTTGCGAGGAGAGATTAATTTACAAAGAAATAATCCAAAAGGCGCCTACCAGATTGCGCAAGAGTTATTGGAACAGTTTCCAAATCATGAACAAGCGATATTGATGCTCTCTAGAGCTTTAGTTCTTCTTGGCCGATCACAGGAGTCCTTAGATCTTTTGAAAACCGCGGTAGCCCATGTTAAAGAACCACTACTTGTCCAATTAGAATACATTCGATTGCTGGCAAACCTCAAAGGTTTTGATGCAGCTCTCCACAAGTTAAAAGAGATATATAGAACAAATCCGGAAAACCCCCATGTAATGTTAACCGCCGCTGAAATTTTGAACAATGCTGGCAAAAACGAACAATCAGTAGAAATTGCTATAAAGGCGTTGAAGATTGGGAATAATGAATTGTCTCAAATTGAGAAAGCAAGTCTTCATTATCTAATCGGGCATAAATACCATCAAGAAGGACAGCTCGATCAAGCTGTACATCACCTGAAAGCCTCAGAACAATTGGATCCAAAGAATATTAACTCCTATCTTGAGCTGGGACAGGTTTTTCACGAACGTCGTCAGTACAAAGAAGCCTTGAACTTATACAGGAAATCTATTGATCTTGCTCCAGATAATTACTATCCATACTACCTAGCGGGTCTTCTGTTGAAGGATCAAAAGGACTACTCCCAGGCAGAGAGTGTTCTGCGAAAAGCTTCAAAATTAGAACCAGACAATGCACAAGTAAATCGATTGCTAAACGCTGTTACGGCTCTGGATTTGGTGCATAGCCAAAAATTGACCCACAGCCATATCTCAGCGCCGACAAATTAAAGACTTGCCAATGGAAAACAATTACATTTATCAACGTGAACGATATTTTGCTCTTGTAAGTGCCTCTCTTTCAGTGGGTGAAATCCCATTTGGAAGGGATATGATCATCCACTGGCTTGGTAATTATCCCGGAGACTTACAGGCTGGTTTATTGTTCGCACAATTATTGATCAAAGAAGGCAGGTATGGTCACGCCTACAAAGTTCTGCGCGGTATATTAAAGATCGACCCTGAATATAATTTAGCTGTTCGAATGCTACTCGATTTGGTTGAAATCATTGATCAAACTGCAATCAGGAAAACTGGTGAGTCAGTCCCAGAAAATTCTGAAATTCAGCAATTGAAATTCTTATTGAGAAGCAGCATGTTTTCATTGGGTTTGGAAACATATCCTGATGAGACGATTTTTCCTTGGGCAACTCAATTGGCAAGTGTATATTCCGCTTTTAACGAAGGTAAGATTGAAACCGTTGAAAAAATGATTCTTGAGATAATAAGAGGTGGTGAGATACCATCATTAGCACGGGTTTTGCATTTAAGAATTTTA
>JBJYWI010000208.1:0-2048 GCA_046259385.1 Anaerolineales bacterium | reverse complement strand
ACCAATTCTTACGACCAACCACGAACGGGCGAATGTCATTTTCCACTAAATTGTTATCCATTCTTAAAATCCCGTTGTCCAGGTATTTGATCAATCGAGGCCATTGACCCAATGTATAATTCACCGCCTTACCCAGTAAACTTTTAGGAGGTACTGTCGGCGCTAACTCTTCCAACCATAATTTAAACTTATCCACTATTGGCTTCGATTTCTGCTGACGTTCTTCGTATACCATTTCAGGCGGCAGTCCTATATCGCGGGCCTTCTTTTCTATGGCGTACAAATCACGAATGGTTTGCAGCGCTTCACCAGCTTTACCAAGACCTTTACCCTTACCCTTACTTTTACCTTTGCCTTTACCGATGAAAGCCTTAACCACAGCGAAAAATTTCCGACGGGCATGAGCCCAGCAGCCGACATGAATAATACCTTCGCGATTATCCAGAAAATCATAACCACTGTAACCATCCGTTTGCACGTAACCACGGTAGTTTCCAAGAAAATCTGATGCCACCGATCCACTGCGGCTCTCATCGTAAATGTATACCACCGCCACCTTACCCGGCGCACCTCCACGCAATACCCACATATATGATTGACTATCCACTCGACGATCAGGTTCACATAACACCTGAAACGTCGTCTCATCTATATTGATTAAGGGGCCGGATAAAATTTCTTGACGAAGTAATTCAACTAATCGGTTGCATTTCTCTGCTACCTTCACCGCCCAAATACACATGGTGCCACGCGAAAGCTCAATACCAAAACGATGGAATTGCTGCTCTTGACGGTAGAATGGTAAAGAATCGCAAAATTTGCTGATAAATATTTGCGAAAGCAAACTGGGAGTGGAAATACTTTTGGGAATCAATTGCATCGGCACCGGGGCTATCTTGACCGAGCGCTCACTCTCAGAACCATCAACACCTTCGCAATTCTTACAGGCATATTTAGGACGAACATGACGAACCACCCAAAATTGAGCCGGAACCATTTCCAACTGCTCTGATACCTCTTCGCCAATCCGACTCATTTGACAACCACATCCACACTGCTTGTCTTCTTCAGATAAGTCATGAAATATTTCTACACGCTCAAATTCTGATGGTAATGGCTTACGGCCTCGCTTTTTGCGTTTGTGTTCAGCAACGATTATTTCTTCTTCTTCTTCAATATTTTCATTTTCTGATTCTATAAGATTCCCTTCCTGTGCATCTTGCGGCTCTTTAAACAGAAGAGACTGATCAAAACCATCATCTAATAATAATGAAAATTTTTCCGATTTACCACCATATATCTGGTGGAGCAACTGGTTGACCCTTTCACGAAGAAGCTGGGTTTCAACTTTATAATTTTTCTCCAACTCCTCCATCTTTTTATGCAAATCTAACACCAATATTTGAAGTTCTTTTACATTATCAGGTAATTGGTGTAAACTCAAATCAGTTGTTAACATTACTTATTATAACATAACATGCCATAAAATGCTACTTTTTACAACATTTTTTTTGATAAAAATAGTAACAAATAACAAACAATAAATAGATGACTGATGAATGATGAATGATGAATGATGACAAATTACAAATTCAATATTCAATATATGGTTTCATAATAAAGATCCCCATGGGCCTTAGCTTGATCAATGTCTAATCCTTCCAGCAACCATCTCAACTCTCTACTGCTAATCTCATGCACCAGTCTCTCCGATTCCGGCCAACGAAATTTTTCATTCTCCAGCCGCTTGTGCCATAGACAAAAACCATTCCTATCCCAATATAATATCTTCAACATCGTACGACGGCGGTTACAGAATACAAACAAATGACCGGAAAAAAGGTCCTGGTGGAGCTGATTGGATACCAATATCGAAAGGGCATCTATCGACTTCCTCATATCTGTAGCCCCTAAACCAAGATATACTTTTACTCCAGGCGGTGTATACCACATGAGAATCTCCAATTATACATTATCCATTCTCTGCCTGTCTTGACTATCCGTTTATTGAATTCCTGGATTATCATTTATCATTATCTCCATTACTA
>JBJYWI010000207.1:11814-26540 GCA_046259385.1 Anaerolineales bacterium | reverse complement strand
CCAACCAGATTCCACCAAAAAGGGATGCCACTAATAGAAATGATGTTAGGCATCCCACCTGTCCTGTAACCGCTGCCAATGTATAACTGAAATTGCTTTGTCGCTGTTTTCCAACCCGCTCATTGGCATCTGGGCTCATGGTTGAAAATTGTATCATATCGGATTATTTAGCGTCAACAAAGCTTATTCAATAATTAATACACCGAGGCTGCTGCAGTGGTCGCCCAATCAAACCAGGGGGCAAGTAATGTACCCAATAGAATAATACCAACTGATAGAAAAATAAGGGCTACCATAATAGGTCGAGTCACCGGTAGAGGTTTATCTTCATCTTCTGATCGGTACAAATAGACATATTTTAATACAGTCAGATAATAATACAATCCAATGATCGCATTGAGTACACCTACTACAGCCAACCATACCATATTTGCATCAACCGCAGCTGCAAAAACAAACACTTTTGCTATAAATCCACCTAATGGAGGCATACCGGCTAGTGATAGAAGCGCAACCAGCAAAGCTAATGCAAGCCAGGGGGAACGCCGACTCATACCATAATAAGCAGATAATTCATCAGAACCTACAATGCGACCATAAGCGGATACAATTCCGAAAGCCGCAAGATTCGTCACCAGGTACACAATTAAGTACAACACCATGCTGCTCAGTCCAATCCTTGATATTGTTACAAGACCAATCAATGCATAACCTGCATGTGCAATTGATGAATAAGCCAGCATGCGTTTTATATTCTTTTGAGTCAATGCTAATAGGTTCCCGATAGTCATAGAAGCAACAGCTATTGCGGCAATAATCGCACCCCAATACAAGGAAATATCTTGAAAAACTGCTGCTAAAACACGCGCCAACACTACAAACCCTGCAGCCTTTGAAGCAGTCGAGAGAAAACCACTAACAGGCGTTGGTGCCCCCTGGTAAACATCCGGTGCCCAGAAATGGAAAGGAACGCCTGAGATTTTAAATGTGAAACCAACCAACACTAACAAAAGGCTGCCGATAATTGCTGCTAAAGGAATTCCACCTGCTCGAAAACTCTCGGCTATTCTGTAAATATTTGTCGAACCTGAAAAACCATATAGCAAACTGAAACCATACAGCATAATGGTTGATGTTAAAGCTCCAAAGAGGAAGTACTTGAAACCGGCTTCAGCGGATTCATCTTCATTAGTAAATAGGCTAGCTAAAATATAAAGTGATAAGGAAGAAGTCTCTATTGCAACAAATAACAATACCAGATCAGCCGCGGATGCCATAAAAGACATGCCTAACGTTGCTGAAATTATAAGTACAAAAAAACCACCCTGTTTTCCGAGTGACTTAAAATCCATCGCAAATAGTGCGCTGATCCCTGCTCCAAAAACAACCATCACCGTAAAAATATAACCAATCCAATCGTGCTTTATCATCCCTCCCCAGGTTAACTCCCCACTTTCTTTCGGAATTGTTGGAATACTCAGCAGCAGAATGAAAGCCATACCAATAGCAGTTACCCAACCGATGTTCCTGTATTGATCTTTAGATAAAACTAGTTCAAGTATCAATACAATCCCTCCCAGAATCACAAGTAAAATTTGCGGGAGTATCGCCAGGAGCATAGAATAATTTATAAACATTTTATGCTCCTCCTATAAGACGCATGATGTTCTCAACACCGGAATTAACCATTGGTACCATTACCGGGGGATAAATGCCCACCAAAACTAAAATCACAGTAAGAAATACCAACGCCACTTTATCCAATGAGTTAATTGTTGAAATATGACCGATAAATTGTTCAGGAATTTTTCCGAAGAAAACCTGCCCGATAATTCGAATAATGTATGATGCTGTTATAACAATAGAAACTGCAGCAATAACTGCAATCCAGGGATGACTTTTCCAAAGACCCATAAATATTGGAAATTCTGCGATAAAACCAGAAAAGCCAGGCATACCCATCGAAACCAGACCACCAACAATAAATGCCACTGTTACAAGAGGCATAACCTTTCGAAAGCCACCTAGTTGATTGATTTCACGGGTGTGCGCTCGATCATAAACGATACCAACAACTGCAAAAAATAAAGCTGTCATAATTCCATGCGAAAACATTTGAATACCTGCGCCAAGCATCCCTGTCGAATTTAATGTGGCGAATCCCATAATCACCAGGCCCATGTGTGAAACTGAAGAAAAGCCGATGACATATTTAAAATCAGATTGAACAGAAGCAATAAACGCCCCATAAACAACATTTACCAGTGTCAATAATATTATCCAGGGCATATGAAAAGATGCACCTTCTGGCAAAAGCATAATCCCTACTCGCAACGCAGCAAAAGCACCCAATTTCATCAAAACGCCGGCATGGAACATGGATACCGCGGTTGGTGCTGCTACATGTCCGTCTGGACTCCAGTTGTGAAATGGGAAGATACCTCCTAGAACTGCAAAACCAAAAAACACAAATGGGAACCAGAACCTTTGAAAGGCTGTTGAAAATCCTGCCCTCTCCAGAGCGATCATATTAAAAGTGCCAAGTCCAGAAGCAAAATACATCGCAAGCGCGCCAACCAGCGCGATTACAGAACCAATAAAGAGATAAAGTGTAAGCTTCATCGCTGCGTATTCACGTGTAACTTTCCATCCCCAGATTGAAATCAATAGATACATTGGAAACACAGCGATTTCATAGAAAAAGAAAAGCATGAATAAATCTAGGGCGACAAAAACTCCAAAAACTCCTGTCGCCAAAATGAAAAGAAAAACAAAAAATTCACGCGGCCTGTCATCTATACCCCACGAAATCAACACACCGGTGAACATCACTATTCCAGTCAGCAATACAAGAGGGGCATTTATCCCATCAATTCCAACATTATAAGAAATGCCGAATTGTGGCAGCCAGGAATATTTTTCAACGAATTGATATCCTCCTATATCAATATCGTAGGAGAAATAGACCCAAATTGACAGAATTAAAGCCAGTGATCCAGCAGCTAAGGCTGTAACTCGTATTTCATTTTTACGACCACCTGGAATTAGTAAAATTAACAACCCAGCAACAATAGGCGTAAAAACAATAAAACTGAGAACTGGAAATTCCATAATCCTCTCCGTTCACATGAAAAAGACATGTGTCACGAATAGATTTAATATAGCGACATCACTGCTTGATTTATTACCTTTAATATCCAGGCTGGCCAAACTCCAATCCACAACATCAGAATCATCAAAGGGACAATTATTAGTAATTCACGGCGGTTGATCTCTCCCAGATGATCGAGCCAGCGGGTATTCAAAGGACCTTGTAGAGCCATTTTGATGCCTTTTAAAATATAAGCGCCGGTAAAAAAGAGACCTATCATTGCCAGAGCTGTAAAGACTGTAAAAACAGGCCATGCCCCCCTAACAACAAGGAATTCCGATACAAAACCATTCAAGCCTGGAAGCCCGAGAGAAGCCATCGATGTGAATATTAGAATTCCACCATAAACTGGTATTAATGGAAACAACCCGCCGTAATCACTTAACAGGCGGGTATGTGTCCTTTCGTAAATTACTCCAACCAGAAAGAACATTCCTGCTGCCGAGAGACCATGATTGAACATTTGAAGGACAGCGCCTTCCAAAGCTATCGTAGCGTCAAGCGTCCCATACGCAAAGGCGGCAGCGGCTATTCCGAGGATCACAAAACCCATGTGGTTTACTGAGGAATAAGCAACAAGGCGTTTAAAATCATCCTGCCCGTAAGCTGCAAGAGCGCCGTGAATTATGGAAGCAACTGCCAGAATAGCTAATGCTCCCGCAAACACCTTAGATTCCTCAGGAAAAAATGGAAGCACTAGGCGTAGAAATCCATATCCGCCCAGTTTTAATAGAACGCCAGCCAGTATCATTGAACCTGCCGTTGGCGCTTCGGTATGGGCATCTGGCAGCCATGTGTGAAATGGCCAGGCTGGTACTTTGACCAGAAACGCAATCGCAAATGCCCAGAATACAATTGCTTTTATTGTTTGTATGGGTAAATTAAATATTGAGGAATCTACTGCGGACCATCGTTCGGTAATCATAATAATATCAAAAGTTCCGGCAGTCACACCTATCAACTGCACAGCCAAGAGAAGTCCAAGTGACCCTGCCATTGTAAAAACCATAAACTTAAATGAAGCATAAGTCCGGGCTTTAACTTTCCTGCCTCCCCAGATTTCACGTTCTCCTTTTTCACTCCCCCACTGGTTAATAATGAAATACATTGGGACAAGTCCAAATTCCCAAAAAATAAAGAAGAACAACAGATCCAAGGATAAAAATACTCCTAACATCCCAAACTCTAATAGGAAAAACAAAATCATATACGTTTTTACCCGATCTGTGATTGTGAAGGATGTTAAGATCGCCAGTGGTGTCAGAATGGTTGTTAATAGAATCAAAACCAGTGAAATTCCATCAACTCCAACATGATAAGAGGCATTTATTGGGCTGTACCAGATATATTGTTCTTGAAATTGAAATCCAGAGACTGATGGATTGTAAAGAATCCATAAAATTATCGATAGAACCAGTGGGACAATCGAAAGTACAAAAGCTGTCCAGCGGTGCAGAAAATTAGATTCTTTCGGAAGAATGAGATTCACCAACGCTGCAAATATTGGCGTAAAAAGGATAAGAGAGAGAAGATGATTTTGCAGCAATTCCATTAAAGCGGCTCCGATAGGATTATTATTGTATTCTCACTTAATGTCCAGCTACAAGTAGGTAATACAGCAGAGCTGTGAAACCAGCAAGTGTAACCAACGCAAGAAGCATGTATTGTTGTACCCGACCTGTTTGGATTGAACGAAAAACCGTGCCTAATTTTTTTGTTGATTCTCCAACCCAATCCCCAAAACCATTAACAATAGGCTTATCAATAAAATTCCGTAAGAAAGACCCAATAACTATCGACATTTGTGCAACCCAATGAATTGCTCCATCGATAATCTTACGATCCATCCACTTGTACGAAAAATTCTCAGCAACCCAATAAGCGGGTTTCACAAATAGGAAATCATAGAGCTCATCAAAATAGTACTTGTTTTCCAATATCACAAAAATTGGGCCTAGTGCTTTTTTCGCCGGGTCGACAGCGCCGGATTTTATTTTCCTGTATACAATCCAGCCTAAACCTAAACCACCAAGAGAGACGATAATTGAAGTGATCAGGGGGTGAAATTCGAAATTTACGGTTTCGGGTTCTGCCAATAGCGTTTCACCAACAAAATCATGGGCGTAATTCGGAATGATATTTCCAATGAAAGGAAAATCTTCGGGAATACCTACCCATCCAAGAACAATTGCAAAAAAGGCAAGAATAATCAATGGTAGCGTCATCGTCCAGACGCTTTCATGCGCATGTTCTGCTGCATCTGTTCTGGATTCCCCGAGAAATGTTAATGTAATCTGACGCATTGTGTAGTATGCGGTCAACAGAGCAGCCAAAGCAAGTGTTATAAAAACAACCCAATGATTATGTCCAAATGCATCCGCGAAAATTTCATCCTTTGACCAGAAACCTGCAGTTATCAATGGAAAACCTGCTAATGCGAGTCCACCGATCACGAAAGTAATAAAAGTAACAGGCATCCGCTTTCTCAAACCTCCCATGTTGAACATATCCTGTGGGTCAATATGTTCCCCGGTATGGTAGATACCATGTTCCATTCCATGGATAACTGAACCAGATCCGAGAAAAAGAAGAGCTTTAAAGAACGCGTGCATAACCAAGTGAAATGCAGCCGCTATATATGCTCCAATACCAATAGCAGCAAACATAAAACCAAGTTGAGAAATCGTGGAATAAGCAAGGACTCGCTTAATGTCATTCTGAGCAATAGCTATTGTTGCAGCGAAAATCGCCGTAAAGGTGCCAATAAATGCAATAATATTCATGATCTGAGTGGGGTGTCCGTGTTCCATACCTGCAGCCAGAAGAGGGAAAATCCGCAGGGTTAAATAAACCCCAGCTGAGACCATTGTCGCTGCATGGATCATTGCTGAAACTGGTGTTGGTCCTTCCATCGCATCTGGCAGCCAGACATGTAGTGGCCATTGTGCAGATTTTCCTACCGCTCCAATGAAGAGCAATAAGCCAATCAAACCTGCAACCGAGAATCCTAAGAAACCTGATGCTGTTGTACCCAGTTCATGTAGTACTTCGGGGTTGTAAAGTATATCCCTGAAATACAAAGTTCCTGTTTTGGAATAAAGGTAAACAATTCCTAAAAGCATAAATACATCACCCACACGGGTTGTTAAAAATGCTTTTATCATCGCCGCCCGGGCGGAAAGTTTTGCGTACCAGAATCCGATAAGAATATATGAGCATAAGCCCATGATCTCCCATCCAATAAATAATGTGAGTAAATTATTGGATACCACCAATAAATACATCCCAAATGCAAATAAACCGATAAAGGCGAAGAAGCGAGAATACATTGGTTCGATGGAGGGAACTAAATTTTTATGTCCGTGTACATCAGAAACAGTTGCTCCATGCGGAGGCAAGCCAGGACGGTCATGGTCGCCTTTAGGATGCCCAAAATTATGGTAACCAACGCTGTAAATAAAAATCATCAATACAGTCCAGGCAACAAAGAAAATCGTAACGGCTGTTAATGGATCAAATTGAACGCCTATCTGCAGCCAGCTATCCCCTGTTGGTATCCATGGTATTGACGAAACGATGGGATTTTGCCCAAGATTATCAATGCTGGATGCAAACCAATACACCAATAAGCTCAGGAGCCAGGAAATTAGTGCAGCGCAGATGGCGATAGTATGACTGGCTTTTTTTCTCCGGTTTGTAATGAGGACAATCAGAAAGAAAGCAATCAGCGGAGGAAAAGGGATTAACCAGATTATCGATTCGATATTCATAAGTTACACGTTGATAATTAAGAGATAAATTCCCTAAGAATCACCACTTCAATAAATCAATTTCATCTGCTGAAATCGTTCCTCTACGGCGATAAACTGAAATAAATATAGCCAAACCCACTGCAACTTCAGCCGCTGCTACAGCAAATACCATCACCGCAAATGCCTGACCCGAAATTTCAAGGGAATAGCTGTAACGCCAGAATGCAACAAGATTTATATTTACTGCGTTAAGCATTAATTCAATACTCATTAAAATTGCAATCGCATTCTTTCTGGAAAGCACTCCAAACAAACCAATACTGAATAACGCTGCAGCAAATATTAGATACCAGGAAATGGGGACCATCATATTTTTTACCTTTGTTCCCACGCAATAATTACTGCGCCAATCAATGCTGCCAGTAACAGCACGGATGCAAGCTCAAATGCCAGTAAATAAGAATCTGGTGAGACAAGCGCGACACCCAGTTGTTTTATTGGGTCAATTTCAGAACTTAAAATTGGTTTTGTGCCTTCAAATTCTGGCAGAAGACTTAATATATATGCGATCGCAGCGAAGAAAACAAGCGATATAAAAAGCGCCCATAACCAGTTCTCATTAAACCGCGGACCTTTAGTGTCTGCAACCTGCCGAGTTAACATGATAGCAAAAATCATTAAGATCGCAATTGCTCCAATATAAATAACCACCTGGACGACTCCAAGAAAACCCGCATTCAGGAAAACGAAAAGAATTGCGACACCAAACAGGGTTGCAATCAGCCATAGGGCTGCATGGATCAAGTTTCGAGTTGTGACCACCAGCAGTGCTGCACCCAGAGTTCCAGCAGCAATTAAAATAAATAAAAGTTGTTCGAAAGTCATAAGATCATTCTGATTTACACCGCTGTTTAGGATTCTGTTGCTTCCTGAGCAGGGCTTGTTTCTTTGACTATGTGTGACAAAACAGCATCTGGATTGGCAGTCGGCCGTAGTACTCCAACCTTTTGCCTTTCAAATGAAGAATAACTTTTCAGAACCAATAATACTGCCCATATAATAATGATATTGACAGCGAGCATAACGATCGCATAACTGATTTTGGAATAATTCGAGAGCAATTTGTCCATAATTGCTGTGACCATAAGCATGATCAATGCTAATGGTGTTAAAAATTTCCAGTTGAAATTTAACATATGATCAATTCGAATTCGCGGCAGGGTATATCTTATCCACATTATCAGAAAATAAACCAAGAATGCTTTTATAAATAAGTAAATAACTCCCAATACTGGAACTTGTTCCACAAAAGGACCTCTCCAACCTCCAAGAAAAAGAGTGGAGAACAGCGCGCCTATGGTTAACGCATGCAGTAATTCACCTGCATAAAAAAGTCCAAACTTCATACCGCTGTATTCTATATGAAAGCCAGCGACTATTTCTGATTCGGCTTCTAATAAGTCGAAAGGAGTTCTGCCAATTTCAGCAATACTGGAAATGAGTAAAATCGCTGCTGCTAGTGGCGCAATAACAATGTTCCATAATTCCTGGGATTCAACAATGCCCTGAATTGACATAGTCCGAGCTAATATCACCGGAATCAACAATGCAATTACCATGGGTATTTCATAAGAAACAACCTGGGCAACAGTTCTGAATGCTCCGATTAACGCATATTTATTATTCGATGACCAGCCTGCCATTATGATCGCTAGAGTTCCTATCCCACCAAAGGCTACAATAAAAAGAATCCCAATATTAATTTCCGCTCCGACCAGTGTTGGAGCGAAAGGGATCACTGCCCAGATAACCAAAACTGATGCCAGGGCAATTACTGGAGCAAGGTTATAAACCAGTACATCTGCCCCCTTCGGTGTTGTATCCTCCTTAATTAATAATTTAATAACATCGGCGATTGGTTGGATCAATCCATAGGGTCCCACGCGATTAGGTCCTAGCCGATCCTGGAATCTAGCAACCACTTTTCTTTCCATCCATACAAGAAAGATATCCATTACCAAGACAAAAATTACAACTATTAAAACCCCAAGAATGGTCAGGATCAAGATCACTATTCCGCTCGGTAAGCCAATTCCTTCCAGGATCTTTTCTAACCAGTTCGCGATCCATGTTATCGGATCCGTCATAATTACTCCTGCCACCTAGGTAGAATGAAATTCCATTTTATTAAGAAAATTCAAGCTTCTTAACCAGTAAAATACACAAAAGGCTGAGGAAAAATATCCATCAGCCTTAAGTATTTGTTTTTAATCCGATTATGTCCATTCAAGAGCACCTCTTTTCCAAAGATATATCAAACCTGCCATTAATATCAATATGAAGAGGATGCCCTCGAATACAGCAAATAAAGGCAATAAATCAAATGCAATTGCCCAAGGATAAAGGAACACGATTTCAACGTCAAAAATCAAAAATACCAATGCAAAAATATAATATTGGACTCTGAACTGTACCCAGGTATCTCCCACAGTTTCAATCCCACATTCGTATGCTTCTAATTTTATCGGATTGGGTTTCTTAGGCGCTATAAATCTGGGTATTATTATCGGAACTGTTGCAAATAATGGGGCAAGAACGAGGAATACGCCGATGTACAACCAATGTTCATCAAGCATAGGTTCTCTTCTTCTCCTGGTTTAGGGTTTCAATGAAATTTAGAGTCCCCCAGTATCAACCAGGGTCTCAATCGCAGAGATTTTACCACATAAAACTCCAACTCCAACTAATTTAGCGATAATTGTCCTCTTTCAGATTCCACAATAAAATATTATGCATTTAAAATATGATAATAATTAAACCAAATGGTTGCGCCGGTAAAATAAAACAATCATAAAGGTTTATATGTGAAGGATTCTCCAGATAAGTAACTTCTGTTTCTTTTTAGAGACTGAACCTTATAATAAATTTTGGCGTAAAACCTTTAGACCATAATTGCAGGGCTCCAAGTCAAAATTCACTTTATCCGATGACAGAATACGAAAAACATTTCCGTTGGTTGGATCTTCCAGCTTTATTTTTGTTAGTAGCAGTGATATTAACTGCTGCAACCAGGTTAGTTTCGACCGGGTGGACACGACATCTAGATATTATTCAAATTATCGCCCTGCTTGGATTGATTCTTGGCTCTGCCTTGGCATACAGCCGGTTTTCGAACTGGATAACATTCATAATTTCAATACTTTATGGGATGATCATTGTCTCATGGCAACTAGTCTCGATACTCAAAGATGAACTGGTTTGGGTTGAGCGACTACAAATTCTATACAATCGCTCCCTAATAATTATTTCACAACTCCTGCACCAGGAGGTTATCCAGGATTCGCTCCTTTTCTTAATATTTATGTCGATTCTCTTCTGGGTATTGGGAATTTACTCCAGCTTTAGCTTGATAAGAAACGGCAATGCGTGGTTTTCAATTGCACCAATCGGGTTGACTTTGCTTGTTATCCAATCTTTTGATTCACTGAATCCAAAAAGTAACTGGTATATGGCAGTATTTTTTTTCTTCAGCTTGCTAATAGTAACCCGCATGGTGTTTGTTAAGAATAGAGTTAAGTGGAAATTTGAAAATACGGCTGTACCGCCTCATTTGGGTTTGGAGATCATCCGAATCTCCATTCTAGCAGTAATTGTGGTGATTTTATTAACCTGGGCTGTACCAGCATTAGCAAAATCTCTCCCTGCCGTAGAAGAAGCCTGGAGGCCTATTGACGAAATCTGGTTGATTACACAGGATAAATTTTCGAATGCATTTGCTTCCCTTCGAACACAAACAGGTTCTATAACGGAATATTATGGAAAGAATGCCTTACTCGGAAGAGGAAACCAATTAACAGAAACCCGGATGTTTTCAGTTAAAAGCATGAATGAAATTCCAGAAGGATTCCGGGTTTACTGGAAGGCAAGAAGTTATGACCAGTATATAAACGGACTATGGAAAAGTACAGAAAACAAAACCCGCATTATTAATCCCGATGATACCGATCTGCAATTTATCCATAATAAGGGCCGGTTGAAAAGAACATTCGAATTTATTACAGCCACCCCAATGACCACCCTTATTCTACCATCTCAACCTATTTGGGTAAGCCGCAGCTCGCTTGTTGAATTATTGGAATTTCCGGATGGGATCTTGGATGTTTCAACTGTTCGCGCCTCTCCAGACCTTAAGCAGGGACAGGTTTACAGATCACAGGCTTCTCTGGGCTATTTTTCTGAAACACAATTAAGAAAAGCAGACGTGGAATACCCAGATTGGATCACTGATAGATATCTACAGATACCAGAATCAATAACCCCTCGAACGATTGAATTAGCACAGCAAATTACAGCAGAACAAAATAATCCTTATGATAAAGCAGTTGCAATAACTGAATACCTTCGAGAAAACATTGAATATATAGATACTCTGCCTCCAATACCTGATGGACAGGATTCTATCGATTGGGTTTTATTTGATTTGAAACAGGGATTCTGCAATTACTTCGCTACCGCGGAGGTAATCTTGCTCCGGTCAATTGGTATACCGTCAAGATTGGTAATTGGCTATGCGCAAGGCGAACAGATAACTGAAGGCGAATTTCTTATCAGACAGAGCGATGCACATGCTTGGCCGGAGGTATTCTTTTCAGATTATGGTTGGGTCGAGTTTGAACCTACTTCGTTACAACCCACCTTAATCCGTCCAAAAGTAATTGATCCGGGTCTTATCGGAGAGCCAATCTCACAAGGTGTTGAGTTTGAGGAACCAAAACCGGGTGAATTCCTTCCAGATCAGAATGTACTTCTGGGAGGTGCAGGAATCTCTTCATCCAACGAAAAATCCAAACTATATGCAAGAGTTATTACCGCAATTGCTTTACTTAGCGGGCTTGTTCTGGTGGTTATATTGCTTTGGAATTTTCGTCATAAAATAAATCTACCTCCAATTCCTGTTTTAATAAACAAAACAATGAGAGTTATCGGCATCCAACCACCTAAACCGCTGCAAATTTGGGAGAGACGTTCATCTCTACAACCACTCACAAAAGCATATCAGGAAATAAATTACGCTCTCTCCAGGCTGGGTTATCAACCTGACATCGCAGATACTCCTTCCAGAAGAGGTGAAATACTAAGCCAGATATTACCCCAGGCAGAAAAATCCATAAAAGAATTATTAAATGAATATCAAACGGGCTCTTTCAGTTTGAACTCCATAGAACTAGCTACCGCAAGAAAGGCTGGATTGGAAATAAGAAGAAGCTCGTATAAAAAGTTCTTTCAAAAGAACATATTTAACCGGACTAGATCGAATACCAAGAAATTATAGGGATTTTATCAGACCTGAGTAAGCAAAAAAACTTTTACATTACCCATTAACTGATTTACCAGATTTCTATATATTTTTCTGAAAACAATGCTGGTGTTCCTCCAGTATGCCAGAAAAGAATTTTTGTTGGTTCACCATTTTCTTTTTTAAAAAATCCTGACTGGTGCAGGTCCAGGAAACCAGCAGCTGCCCGCCCTGTATATACAGGGTCCAGCAGGATTCCTTCTGAACGCGCAAATAACTCAATCGCATTTTTTTCAGCATCTCCGGCTACGCCGTAACCTCCCCCAAGATAATCATCATTAACCAGAATCTCTGATTGTATAAATTTGTAAGAAATTCCGGATAATTTTGTGATTTGATTTGCTAGTTCGACAATCCTTTTTTTCAATGGCTCCGATTGTTTATCAACACTTATGCCTAGCATCCGGCCATAGAAACCGTATTTGCGAGCGCCTACAATCATACCTGCTTGGGTTCCTCCTGACGATGTTGGAAAGATAATCCATTCAGGTGTGGAATTTTCACCCGGAGAATTGCAGGTTTGTTCCATCATTTCATTAACAGCGAGTGTATACGCGTAAGCCCCGATCTTATTTGAACCGCCGTATGGGATTATGTATGGTTGACTGCCTTTTTCCAGTTCCTCCCGGTATGTTTCATTTACGACCCTATCGCGGTCATCCAACTGAGAATAAACGAATTTCGCTCCCACCAGTTTATCAATGAGGAGATTACCCGTGTACTTACCACTTTTTATCAATGCAGTATCTGTTTCAGATCCCGTGAGAACAAGTATGCATTTCAATCCAAATCTGGCTGCAGCTGCCGCAGTTTGCCGGCAGTGATTGGATTGAACCGCTCCAGTTGTAATTAATGTTTGCGCATTCATGGCTTTTGCATCGCCAATTAGGAATTCAAGTTTACGGGTTTTATTCCCGCCAAATGCCAACCCTGTTTGATCATCTCTCTTAATAAACACCTTCAGATCACCCAATTTGGACGATAGATTGGGTAAATATTGTATTGGAGTTGGTAATTGTGCGATTTGAATTCGTGGGAGATTTGTCATTGGATATCCTTGTACCTTAAAAATTAGGAGTAGTTATTCTTTCTTTTTCCTTTTATTAGGGAGACATACTATTTCCAATTTGATTGCGGTAAAAACTCTTTTTGCGCATAAGATTCAATGTGAATGGAATTAATTGCATGTATAACTTGTAATAGAATGGATGAAAGACATAATCCCAGGCACCAATTCTACGAACAACCTGACCGCCAAATCCAGATTTAAATTTGTAAACACCCCACAACGGGTCATCGGGGGTAAATTCCTCAGGCGCTCCCCAAAAATCATACTCCTCGCAGCCAAGAGCTTTAGCTTTACTGATAGCAGCCCATTGAAGAAAATAATTCGGCATTTTTTCACGGTGAGAATTTGTGGACATGCCGTATAAAAACCAAGCTTTGTGGGCAAAATAAAATAAAATAATCGCTGCAAGTGGAACATTTTCATATTCCGCTATTAAGGGAACTGCCATTCTTCGCTGAAAGAATTTGGTCCATATATCTTGATAATATTTAAACTCCCTGATAACAAATCCATCTCTTAAAGCAGTCTGTGAGTACATATCGAACAGTAAAGGAAAATCGCTTTCTGTACCTTCTCGTATTTCAACCCCTTTGCGGCTTGCTAACCGAATGTTGTAGCGCGTTTTTTGTTTCATATTTCTTAGCAAATCCTCTAAAGCAGGCTGCAGATTTATTACCACCGTGTTTCTAAATTGGATCTGTTCTTTTGAGTATACCCACCCCAATTCCCTGAATACCTCAGAAGTAGTCTCGTTCGAATATCCATTCTGATTGTTTGATTCACCCAAAATGCCAAAACCAAGATTTACATCAGGATCAATTTTAATAAAAATCGCATTTCGCTTTTTCCCAAACCTTGTTAATTCCCTTAGAACATCTCTGCGCAGTTCTTCATTTTCCCAGTTCAGTATTGGTCCCTTGGGAACATATAATATTCTTAGTTGCGGAAAACCGATTCTGAATGTGAGGGTTTTTTCCAAAATCATCGCCGCTGCAAGTTTGCGATTATTCTCATCAATCCAATATGAATAAAATGGCTGCCAGCCAAACTTTGATTTGACATGACCCCATTCCCAGGTTTGAAGAATATGAGCCTCATTAATCTCTTTTAACGTATTGTTCCAGTCTCGAGGCTGGATATCCGACTTCAGATATACAGCATTATTCAAATTCAATTTCGCTACACCTAATTATCGAATTTCAGTTTAATGAAAGACCTCTAAAATTATTGTAATATTTGAACAATCTATACAATACAGGTGAATACACCCTGTCCCACGGACCCGATGAACGCATAATCCGCCCACCAATCCGTCATCTGGGGGTGTGTGCGGGCGGCGAGCGGTCTGGGGGGCTGGTGGGCGGGGGCGGGGGGGGGGGGGTTGTCTCGTGCGGGGTG
>JBJYWI010000207.1:0-11804 GCA_046259385.1 Anaerolineales bacterium | reverse complement strand
GAACTCACCCTCAAGATTTTCTATACTCTCATCCGGGATACCCCAGAGATCGTAATACTCACAATCACGGTCCCGCGCCCATTGTATTGCTCGCCACTGTAGCAGATAATTTGGCATCCGGTAACGATTTGTCTCCGAGGATGCACCGTAAAAATACCATGCTCGCTTTCCACTGGCAAACACCATAATTGCCGCGATTAGTTCGTCTTGATATTTGGCAAAAAACAATTCGCATTTCGAAGAGGGATAGAACAATTCATATGCTAGCTTGTAGTATCTCTCGCTGTGAACGCCAAACCTGTCCCTTTCGCCAGTCAAAATCATAAGGGAATAGAATGCGTTAAGATCGTTGCTCGTTGAAACTGACACTTCCTTTCTTTCAGCAAGGCGAATGTTGTAACGCGTCTTTTGTTTCATATGTGCCAGAATTTCTTCATCGCTCCCATTGATATCAATGATTATCGTCTGTTTGGGTTGGACGCTCCAAAACCCTCGTTGAAATCCAACAGGAGGCAAGTTTTTTCCTTCGATATTCTCAGATGCAGAAACACCTTGGGAAAATGGATTGTCAGGTTCAACAATTAAAAAAATGGCGTTCCTGCTTTTGCAAAGTTGGTCAATCTCCGTCCAAAAATTGCTTGTATTTTTTCTAAATATATTGCTTCCAGGTGCTCCAATTGGACCCTTGGGGATGTACGCAACTGACCAATTTGATAAAATCGATCGTATTAATATCTGAGCGCCAATCTGTTCTTTCTCTGATCCAATATTTATCTCTGAAATTACACGGTAAATTTCCCAATTAAATTTTGATTTTAATTCACCCCATAAACCTGACTGCAAAATATGCGAATCTGGATGATTACTGAAAAAAGCATCCCAATCAGATGAATTTACAATCGGCATTTTTATTGAATAATTCGAGGAATTTTCAAACCACTGATGTAAGGTCCGGAGGAGGAGTGCTGCTGACTGCTGCCCCCGGAATGCATTCATCCAAAATACTGATTATAGCCGGGGCATCCCCTTCTCTTGCCAAATGAATCAGTTCATCTACTACTTGTCTCAATTGATAACCGGTTAATAAATCCTCATCTGCAAGTAGAACTATATCAGGATGTGAAGTCGGTTCATATCTCGCCCATTTATCCCACAATTCCTCGCTGAGTTTTTCCCCAGGACGTATCCCGGTAAATACGATATCGATGTCCTTTCCAGGCTCAAGTCCCGACAGTCGAACCAAATCTTCAGCTAAATCCAAAATCCTGATCTGTTCTCCCATTCTCAATACAAATACCTCCCCCCCTTTACCCATTGATGAAGCCTGTAAAACAAGATAAACCGCCTCAGGTATGGTCATAAAATATCTTCTCATATCAGGATGGGTGATTGTAATTGGTCCGCCTCGAGATATCTGGCGTTTAAATAGCGGGACAACGCTACCACGGCTCCCTAGAACATTACCAAACCGTACAACTGAAAACTGGCGGGATGACCTTTGGGCTGCATCAATTACTATCAACTCAGATAATCTCTTTGCGGCCCCGTAGATGCTCGAAGGTCTGATAGCCTTATCTGAGGAAATCAATACCATTCTTTCTACATCATAATTCAGTGAAGCCTCAACGACATTACGTGTTCCAAGGATATTATTGGTAACGGCTTCTTCAACATTAACCTCCATTAAAGGAACATGCTTGTGGGCCGCGGTATGAAATATAACCTGTGGACGAAGATTATCGAATACAACATTGAGTCTATCAATATCCCGAATATCCGCAATAACCGCATGCTGGGGCAGGGTATTATAATTTTCCTCCATTTCTAGCAGTGTCTCAAAAATGCTGTTTTCTCCATGTCCCAACATAATCAGGGAAGATGGACCCCACCTGGCAATCTGACGGCACAGCTCAATTCCTATTGATCCTCCAGCTCCAGTAACAAGCACTCTTTTACCGCCCAGACTGGTGCCTATCAATCTGTCATCAATTCTGGCTGGTTCGCGTCTTAATAGGTCAGAAATGTCCACTTCCCTGAGGCGGCTTACATTTACCTTCCCCCCAATCAATTCATACATCCCCGGCATTGTTCGGAATGGTATCCCCATTGCACGGCATCCATCTGCCACCTGCCGAATAATCTTACCTGGTGCGCTCGGGATAGCGATGATAACCTCGTGTATCCCCTTGATCACAACAATTCTGGTCAGGTCGCCTAAATCACCTAAAACGGGAATACCGTGTATCTGCTGTTTGAGTTTGGTTGGATCGTCATCGAGGAAACAAATTGGTCTTAAACCGAGTTGGGAATTTTTCTGCATTTCTCTAACCACCAAAGCGCCTGCATCACCAGCCCCAACTACTAATACACGCTTTGTTCCTACTCTCGGAACAACAGATACAGGTTGTGATTCATTTAAAATTCTTAAAGAAAATCTGAACCCACCCACAAGAACCAGAGAAAGAAGCCAGTCAATCAAAAGAGTGCTGCGTGGGAAAAATGGAAGAATTTCAAATGCTCGCAGTAATACAATTACCAACGAGACAATTACAGAAGCAGTAGTAACAGCGGCGACAATCAATCGCAGTTCTCTGGTGCTGGCGTAAATCCACATCCGGCGATACAAACCAAAAAAATAATAAACAAAAGGTTTTATCAATAGCGAAATTACGATTAGCCATATTGCCTGCGTGAGATAAAAATTGAATAAAGGACCCAGATCTGTCCTCAACGCAAAACTACCCAGAGCAGAGATGACAATAATAATTAAATCCCCAAAAAGCATTATTCTATTCCTGAGAAACAAACGCGGTTTCATCTTACCTTCCCTTAAAACCAAGCACCATCGCTGGTGTTCTCAAGAGTACAATAAAGTCCATAAACAAATTTCTATGTTTTATGTAAAAAAGATCAAATTCGAGCTTTACTATTGTCTCTTCTACAGTAGATGCGTATCCGAAGTTGATTTGCGCCCAACCAGTAATCCCGGGTTTAACCAGCAGCCTTGCCCGGTAGAATGGGACTTGCTCCTGAAACATTGTAATTAAAGCAGGCCGTTCTGCACGCGGACCTACAAGGCTCATTTCCCCTTTGAGCACGTTTATGAATTGAGGTAGTTCATCCAAATGTGTTTTTCTGAGGAAACGACCTATACGTGTATTTCTTAGATCATCCTCCACAGCCCATCTTGGCTGTCCATCCGCTTCTGCATCCTTTTTCATGGTTCTAAATTTAATAATTCGATAATGGTTACCGCTTTTGCCAGACCTGATCTGCCGGTAAAAAATTGGCAAGCCGTCATCAAGGATTATGCCAAGTGAAACAAATGGCAGGACCAGAATCATTAATAGTGTCCCTATCAAGCCCCCGATGATATCCATCAATCTTTTTCCAATTACGTAAAAACTGCTCACCCTAACTTCATCAAGGAAAGACTTCAATATCCAATTAGCTTCCAGTGTTTGAATCGGTACTCTTCCTAATAAATCCTCATACACTACCTGCATTCTGGTGATTTCAACTCCCATTTCCTGCAAATCCAATATCGATTGAAATGTATCTCCGTATATTTCACCTGTGATAGCAACAATAATGTCAGTTACCTGGAGCTGATTGACAATCTGAAATAGACTATCCCCGGTGCCAATAACTTGATAACCTTCAATAAATTTTCCGGCTTTTTGGGGGTCGTCGTCGATAACTCCCAGCATAAGAAAAGGTTTAGATATTAGATTGTTAATCACTTGTAATATCAACCTGCCAGATTTCCCTCCGCCAACCAGTAATACCCGGCGCAAAAATCTCTGGGTATGAAAAACCCGAATATATAATGTCCGCCAAAAAATTGTCAACACAACCACGATCACCAGGAAAACCGCCACGCTTCTCCTTGGTAGCAAAGATCTAGGAGGATCCACATAATAAACATAGAGAATCAAATACAGCAATAACCCGACAAAACCAGCGATAAATATTCCTCGAATAGTACTGATCCAATCTCCAGCCTTATTGACATCATATAGTTCCATCATCAAAATAACCCATAAAACAGGCAGGATAAAAAACCAGCCAGGGATTCGCTTCTGGAAAAATTCAACCGAAAAATCTATAAATCTTTCGCTAACAGCCCAAGTGTAAAGGGAGATAAACAATGCAATCGACGCCATTATGAAATCCCCTAGGATAAGCAATATCCTCCTTTCACTGATACGCAATTTCAATATATTCGAAACTTGAATATTGTTTCTATCAACATTCATTTGTTTATTAGCGCTTACTCCTAACCAGATTCTAACCTAACATGGAGCCTTGTCAGCCAATCTGATTTTCTTAGGTGTTTTCAAAAAGCCACAGATAAACGCACTTCCCCAGCTAATATGCATAATCCCTATTGATATCGGAACTCCAAATAAATATGCAGGATCTTTTTTATTTAACGCCATGATAATTCCGCTGGCGCCCAGAATTGATAAATAAATAAAAATTTCTATGAGAAGGATAATTCGGGGCAGGAAAAACCAGGCAGAAAGCACTGTAAATAAAACCAGACTTATTATAAATAGAGGAGGTAACGCCTGCCTCCATTTTATCGTTTCTGGAAATCTTTTCAACATCTGCGCTTTCCAATAGCCATAACGCCAGTATTGTCTTGAAAGATCTCTGAAAGTTTTTCTTGCAAAATAAATTGATTTTATGTCTGGATCCAACCAGATTCTGCCACCATTTTTGCGTAACCTTGCATTGAATTCATAATCTTCGTTTGAATGCAGGGTTTCATCAAAAAGACCAATCTTGTCAAAAGTTGACCGGTAATAAGATCCGAACGGCACTGTATCGACAACTTGAGCCTGGTTTGTATAACGATACCTTGCATCTCCAATACCTAATTTATGGGATGCGGCAATTGCGATTGAACGGGCTTGCCATGATTTATTTTGTGCCTTAATTACCCAGATACCTCCGACATTATCTCCTTTGCCATTTTCCAAACCCTCGACACACAGTAATAAATAATCCGGTTCTGGAATTGAATGAGCATCTAGCCGAACGATAATTTCCCCATTTGCTGATTTTATTCCTAAGTTTAAACCTGAAGGAATAACTCTTTTAGGATTTTCGACAACCTGGATCGACATCCCGAGATTTGAGGATTTAAACTCGGAAACAACCTCCACCGTACGGTCCGTGGATCTTCCATCAGCGATGATAGTTTCAATTTTTGAGATTGGATATTTTTGTTGCTTTATTGCGTTTAACAAAAGAAGGATCGTTTCCTGCTCATTAAAACAAGGCACAATGATTGAAACGGTCGGCAGCTTGTCATCCACCATATCAGCTTTATTATCTGCAGGTTGCAATTCTCAAACCATGACAATTTGAGACCACTTGGTATACGTCTTAGCAGTTGCGTTTAAGTGTTTAAATTACTACCCGGAAACCAATTCTCTGGCAGTTCTCGGATTGCATTCCTAACTCAATCCGTTATTGAAAAACAAATTCAATTCGCAATCGCAATTGCTTCAATCTCGACCAATCCACCTTTCGGCAGTGCTGCAACTTGGACCGCTGACCGGGCTGGAAAATCAGCAGTGAAAAACTCCGAATACACTTCATTCATTTTCAAAAAATCATTTATGTCATTCAGGAATACAGTTGTTTTTACCACATTATCCAATGACATACCCGAATCTTTGAGAATAGCCTGTAAATTCTTCAATGCCTGCTTTGTTTCCGCTTGAATACCTCCTTCAACAATTTCACCTGTACCAGGATCTATCCCTAATTGTCCGGACATAAACACAAAATCTCCCCACTTAATCCCCACTGAATAAGGACCGATCGCGCCTGGCGCATTCTGAGATATGACTACTTCCTTTTTACTCATCTTATATCTCCTTTTGATTGCATGATTTTCGCAGAAAATGCTCAATTGACCCTTATCTGTATAATGATAATGTCAAACGACAATATTGACCAACCTGCCGGGAACATATATTACCTTACGGATTTTCTTATCTGATATAAATTTCTGGACCTGTTCGCTTTCCATTGCGATCGCTTCAGCTTTGTCCCTGCCTATGTCAATTGGAACCTCTACTCTATCTCTTACCTTTCCATTGACCTGCAGTACCAGTGTTATCTGATCTTCTGCAGCCGCTTCCTCGTCCACATCAGGCCATGGTTGGACATGTATTGAATAAGACTTTCCAGCCCGTGCCCAGAGTTCCTCCGCTATATGTGGGGCGACAGGTGCCAGCATACGCAAATATATGTCCTGGACCTCCTTCCATTCCGGTGTCCCCTCCACTCCAGCATCACGGGCTTTATACATTTCATTCAACAATTCCATCAGACTCGAAATGATTGTGTTGAATTCAAAAGACATAAAATCGTGGGTTACACTTTGGAGACACTGGTGAAGTTTCCGACGCAGTTCTCTCAATACATCAGGGTCAGTGTCCGTCTTTGGAAACGGCTCTGTAAACAGGTTCCACACACGCCTGATCCAGCGGTTTGTCCCTTCAATCCCACTGCTGTTCCAGGGACCGCCAAGTTCCCAGCGCGCAAAGAACATTAGGTAAGCCCGCACAGTATCCGCCCCGTATTTCTTCACCAACTCATCCGGAGCAACGGTATTGCCTCGGCTTTTAGACATTTTTTCACCATCTTCACCAAGAATAATCCCCTGGTTCCTCAATTGGAGCATTGGCTCCGGTCCCTTCATAATCCCCATATCTCTCCCGGCTTTATGGAAAAAGCGGGTATAGATCAGATGCATCGTGGCGTGTTCTATTCCGCCGGTGTAGAGGTCAACCGGCATCCAGTAATCATATTCCTGCGGGTCAAAAGGCCACAGATCGTAATGCGGGCTTAGGTATCGCAGGTGATACCAGGATGAACACATAAAAGTATCCATGGTATCCGTTTCCCGCTCAGCAGGTCGCCCGCATTCTGGGCAGGTCGTGTTTTTCCATGTCGGGTGTAATTTCAGCGGGCTCTCGCCTGTAGGCAGCCACTTTACGTCGTCGGGTAACAGGACCGGGAGCTGTTCATCAGGTACTGGAACCTCTCCATGTTCTGGGCAGTAAACAATCGGTATTGGTGCTCCCCAGTATCTCTGGCGCGATATCAACCAGTCCCTGATCCGGTAATTTACCGCTTTTTCTCCAATCCTCTCCAATTCCAACCATTTCGTTACCTCTTCAACCGCTTTTTCGCCGGGGGTCCCGCTGAACTGGTTGGAGTTGATCATGTCGCCGTATTCTTCATGGTACAGGACATCCCGGTAATATTCTTTCTGCCACAAACTCTCCATGAGAGTGCTCGATTCGCCGCTTGGGTTGCATTTTTCGAGAATCTGCTTTTCACTCTCTAGTGAATCCCATTCGATCAACTCATCCCTAAAAATAAACAACCATTGGGAACCCACGATTTCGATCCACCCATCTGGCTGCAGCGACTTCTGGGCTAATTTTATATAACTCTCCAGCTTGTCTTTCGGAATGATTGCCCTGATTTCGGATTCGTGCTTTTCATACGCTATGCCCAGTTCCTGCAGCTCTTTTTGAAAATCCTCATTTACCGTGGAGATATCCACTGCTGTTTTTATTTTATCCTCAGGATGGGCAATCACCGGGAGGATCGGCAATCCGAATTTTAATGCGAACTCAAAATCCCTCCAGTCGTGTCCCGGGACTGCCATTATCGCGCCGGTGCCGTAGGTCATCAGGACATAATCAGCGATCCAGATTGGTATCTTTTGACCGTTAACCGGGTTGACTGCATACCCGCCCGTAAATACTCCGCTCTTTTCTTTCTCTGCCGATTCCCTCTGGATGTCAGTCTGCCTGACTGCTTTTCGGACATATTCCTCAACCGCCTTTTTATTTTCGGCTGTTGTAATTTTCTTTACTAGCGGGTGTTCTGGAGCTAAAACCATGAATGTCGCTCCCCATAACGTGTCCGGGCGGGTTGTAAAAACTTCCAGGGGATCTCCCTGTTCGGTTTTGAAAAGGACCGAAGCGCCAGTTGACTTGCCAATCCAGTTCGTTTGCAGCGCTTTTACTCGGTCAGGCCAGTCAATATGGGAGAAATCGAGCAATTCTTCGGCATAATTGGTGATCCTGAAAAACCACTGCTCCAGGTTTTTCTTAATAACAGGCGTGCCGCATCTTTCACAATGTCGGTCCTCCCCCCAGACCTGCTCCCGCGCCAGTGTGGTGTTACAGTTCGGACACCAGTCAACCGGGGATTTTTTCCTGTATGCCAGGTCGTTCTTAAATAGCTGGCTGAAAAACCACTGGCTCCATTTGTAATACTCGGGATCAGACGAGACCGCTTCTCTCCGCCAATCGAACATAGCCCCCATGCTCTTTAATTGCTCGCGCATCCGGTCGATGTTCAGGTAAGTCCACTCTTTTGGATGGATGCCGTGTTTTATCGCCGCGTTTTCCGCCGGGAGGCCGAAAGCGTCAAACCCAATCGGGAAAAGCACATTATATCCGAGCATACGGAAAAACCTGGCTCTTGCATCTGAGGGCGCCATTGCGTACCAGTGTCCCATATGCAAATCGCCTGACGGATAGGGCAGCATGGTTAGGGCGTAGAATTTCTCCTCGTCCGGGTCTATATCGGAATCATACAGCCCGTCCGCAGCCCATTTTTCCTGCCATTTTGGTTCAATTTCTGTCGGTTCGTATATGTAATTATTATTCATAAGGTCAATCTACCTCATACCGCCTGGGCAATTCTTTAAACACCTATTCTTTTACCTGTGTCAGCCAGTTGAACCGGTCTGTTGCTTCTCCCGAGACGATTCCGAAGAATTCCTCCTGCAGTCTTTTCGTGATCGAGCCGCGTCCGCCCCTGCCGACTTCAACATTATCGACCGATTTTATCGGGGTGATCTCAGCCGCGGTTCCTGTAAAAAAGATCTCGTCAGCGATATAAAGCATCTCCCTGGGAACCATCTCCTCCCGCAGTTCATACCCGAATTCTTTAATAAGTGTGATCACAAACTGGCGTGTAATGCCCGGCAGGATGGATGCCGCAATTGGCGGGGTGTAAATAACATCTTTATATACGAGAAAAATATTTTCTCCGCTGCCTTCGCTGACATATCCATGCATATCCAGCGAGATCCCTTCAATAAAACCGCGGTCGCGCGCTTCCATCACGATAAACTGCGAATTCAGATAATTTCCGCCCGCTTTCGCCATCGCCGGATGTGTATCTAAGCCCATTCTTCGCCAGGAACTGACCATAACATCAACCCCTTTTTCAATCGCCTCTTCTCCCAGATACCTTCCCCATGGAAATGTTATGATCACAACATCCGTCGGGCATGCCCGCCCGTCCACTCCCAGCCGGTGTGCCCCCCGGAAAATGATCGGTCTGATGTAGCAGCTGTCCTGATCGTTTTTAAGAATGGTCTCTTTGATCGAATCTACAATTTTTTCGTAAGAATACGGGACTTCAAGCCGGATGATCCGGCAAGAATCGAAAAGCCTTCGCACATGCGCATCCAGCCCGAGGATTGCGGGTCCTTTTGGGGTTGAATAGGCTCGGATGCCCTCAAAAACGCTTGAGCCGTAGTGAAGCGCATGCGTTGTTACATGCACGTTAGCCTCATCCCAGGGGACGAATTCCCCATTGAACCAGATCCAATCCGCTAGTGGTGTCGACATTTTTATCTCCTCAATAAGATTTTAAAACAAAAACCTCCGCCAATCAGGGACGAAGGTTTGCTCCGTGGTACCACCCTGTTTGCCTGTATTGCTATTGTTGTCGTGTCTCCATAAATAGCAATTTAGACCGCTCAGGTTCACGATAACGGGTGAGATCCGTTGCCGGCTAGATTGTTTGCTAAAAACAACTTCACCAGTAAAGTCTGCCTCATTTCTGAGGCAGCAGTCGAGTTCAACCCTGCCCGGATACAACCTGGGAACTGTGCTCACATGACACAACGCCGGACTCTCACTTTTCCTTTCCAGCTCTCTGTATGATGGCTTACTGCTCCTGCTCTGACTTTATAATTTATCAGCGGTGGGCGTTCAACTGCCAACCGAACTTCCGATCGTTGATCTCTGAAAGCCAACCGCTGAGTTTTTGTGGACCCAGTGGGATTCGAACCCACGACCTTCTCAATGCCATTGAGACGCGCTCCCAGCTGCGCCATGGGCCCAGCGACCTAGGTATTCTAATCTCAAAAATAACATCCGTCAACCAGGCTTATAACCACTTATCGCGTTTCAATGGTCGTTTTTCCTCCCGGAAATGGGGTCGGGCGTCTAAGTAAACCAATTCGCCTTGTTACACTTCCTATCAATTCTATTGAATTAAAAGGGAATATAAACTGCAAAATACGCTTATGGGTATATAAGGGGTTGTTTAAAAGGCACCATATGTCTTGCTGATGCGCAGCAATCCCTGTGGGAGCAAAGAGTTCCCGCAGGGAAACAGATTAAAGAATCTAGACTCTTCTCTTCCTTCTAGCATGCTTTGCACCACTCAGAGTGATGGTCATATACTATGTATCAATCCATATTACAGTGGCTTAGAACTAAGTATAAGCCTTGATAGCATGAAGAAGGAAAGATAACTCCGTGTGTTTATTTTAAAAAGTTCAATATGTCATGCTTAGCGTAGCGAAGCATCTGAATCCCATCAAGTAAGATTCTCTCTCTAGCTTCCCTGATCGGGATGCTCCGGCAGAGTGACGCCATCTTTTTAGACAATCTCAATGACCTATTATTTTAGTAAAAAAAGTGGGCCTGAGGGGATTTTTATCCCCTTAAGGCACATGAAATCCCGCCATCTAAGTATTTAAACCCCCTTTTATAGAAATTATTCAGGTGGACCTGAGGGGATTCGAACCCCTGACCTCCTCAGTGCGATCGACTAATTTGATTCGTCCATTATGTCCATTGCCTATATAAGGGGGTATAACGTCCATATAATCCCATATGTGGGTGGTTAAATTGTCCATTATGTCCATAATTTCCATGTCTTGTCACCCTGGTTGCACCAGGTTGCACCGGGACTGCACCGGAACTCTGCCAGAATTGCACCAGACATGAAGAAGGAAAGGCGACTCAATATATCATTTGGTAATCTACTAAAGCGTTATATTCATACGGAGGGGGAGAGACAATCCCGGTAAAGCGCGATTGCCATTAGACCAACCAGCCACCATTCTTCATCTGGTGAAAGTTGGTTATCAATAATCCGTAAAGCAGGTGGCATTGGCCCAAGCCGCTCAAACCAGCTATATGGTTCGGTGTTCATCTGAGCGATTTCCCGCCCATTGATTTCAACCGATACGTAGTTGGTCATGCCCTGCATTATGATCGTGCGACCACCTTTTATTCTCCCCAGCGACCGCCCCACAGAGTCGAATAGTTCCCTCGTTTCAATATTCATACTCCCTAGAGTTTGACCATCAATTATGATTTCAGCATACCGAATTCCACGTGTAAGGCTTTTCCTACTCACGTTTACGAGCAACTTATTTGTGGAGGTGTGCATCACAACATTCCCCTCCTGTTTGTGAGTATTTACTGTATATGCCAGCCAAGCTTCTCGCCGGTTGTTCAGGCTCTGCACAGTCCCTCGGCAATGATTCCACCCACCGCCGAGGCCACTAGACTCACCTGTGCGGACACATAGTGAGGACATATCAAAGAGCGCTTGCGTTGGATTCCAGGGAAGTAAATTAGGGATTTTCTCTCGCAAGAAGCGCTGACTAGTTCCATCGCGCAACTTGACTTTAAGCTTATTCCCACCTCCGAACAGCATATACACTG
>JBJYWI010000206.1:11081-21388 GCA_046259385.1 Anaerolineales bacterium | reverse complement strand
AGGATATGACCAACAAGGCGATCGCATGGGTGCGCCAACAAAAGGCGCTCATGGCTGATAAACCCTTCTTTATTTATTACGCCCCCGGTGCCACCCATGCCCCGCACCACGTCCCCAAGGAATGGATCGACAAATATAAGGGCAAATTCGATGGAGGCTGGGATAAGCTGCGGGAAGAAACATTCGAACGCCAGAAGAAACTGGGCGTGATCCCCAGCGACGCCGTACTCACCAAACGGCCCGAGGAGATCCCCGCCTACGATGATATGCCTGAAGAGCTCAAACCTATACTTGTCCGCGAGATGGAGACCTATGCCGGGTTCCTCGAGCACACAGACCATCAAATCGGCCGGTTGGTTGATGCCCTGGCTGATCTGGAAGTTCTCAATGACACGCTGATCTACTATATCATCGGCGACAACGGCGCCTCTGCGGAAGGAACACTGAACGGCTGTTTCAACGAGATTGCTGTGCTCAACGGTATGGGCACAATCGAGACCCCTGAATTTCTGATGAGCAAGATCGACAAATTCGGCAGCCCGGAAGCCTCCAACCACTATGCGGTAGGGTGGGCGCACGCCATGGATACACCTTACCAGTGGACCAAGCAGGTGGCTTCGCACTGGGGCGGCACCCGAAACGGCACGATCGTGCACTGGCCGAACGGCATCCAAGCCAAGGGAGAGGTCCGTTCACAGTTCCATCATGTGATAGATGTGGCGCCAACGGTCCTCGAAGCCGCGGGTATCCCCGCACCGACGACTGTAAACAGCATCCAGCAGGCGCCTCTCGAGGGCGTCAGCATGCTGTATGCATTCGACGATGCAAATGCAGCAGAACGGCACGAGACCCAGTATTTCGAGATGTTCTGCAACCGCGGCATCTATCACAAGGGATGGACAGCAGTTACAAGGCACGGCGTGCCCTGGATTGGCTCCTACGAGCGCTCCTTTGACGAGGATATCTGGGAGTTATACGACACGAACACCGACTGGACGCAGTCAAAGGATCTGGCAAAGGAATATCCGGAGAAGCTCGCTGAATTGCAGCGCTTGTTCCTGATCGAGGCGGTTAAGTACAATGTTCTCCCACTCGACGATCGATCCTTTGAGCGTTTCAATGCTGATCTCGCGGGTCGGCCACAGCTGATCAAGGGAAAGACACAAATGTTGTTTGGCGGTATGCATCGACTGCAAGAACATGCGGTCCTTCAGACGCACAATAAATCGTACTCGTTGACCGCTGAAATCGAGGTGCCGGAATCCGGCGCTAACGGTGTTATCGTCTCTCTGGGCGCTGCAATTGGAGGGTGGAGTCTCTACGCCAAAGGCGGCAGGCTCAAACACTGCTACAACTTCTTCGGCATCGAGAATTACTTTGCTGAGGGAAAGCAGGAAATCCCCGCCGGTAAACACCAAGTACGCATGGAGTTTGTCTACGACGGGGGTGGCCTGGCAAAGGGGGGCAGCGTCTCGTTGTACGTGGATGGGGTGAAAGATGGCGAGGGTCGCGTTGACATGACGGTGCCGATGCTCTTCGGAACGGATACCTGCGATGTTGGCAAAGATGCCGGGTCGCCTGTTTCCCCAGACTATAGTTCAGAAGACAGCGAGTTCAGCGGCACGGTTAACTGGGTGCAGATCGACATTGATGAGAAAGCAGAGGATCTGGATCACCTGATCACGCCCGAAGAGCGCTACAAGGTTGCGATGGCAAGGCAGTAATGGGATATAGAACTGGCGGTCTTTGTTTGTGATTCAACATAGTCACGACCGCCAGTTCAATTTTAGACCTTTTTTATCGATTCCGTTCTAGGTAGTTTACCTTTCAAATATTACGCATATTGAAAATGTTCCTGGCTAAGAAAGACAGTACCATAGTGACTTGTTATTTAAGAATTAGATAAAAAGTATTCAAGAAGGTGGTGCTAAAGTAACAGAATTTTCCAATAACGGGAGACCCCTTCCAGGGAATTAAAATTCGGACCGCCAAATGTACTTCAAAGGAGCATCCCTGTGGGATTGCTCCGAATCTCTATAGGGGAAAGCTCACCGTAGAGGCACAAGTAATCCTCGCAGAAAGCTAGGATTTTATGTTATTAAACGAAGCGATTGGGAGATATGTGATTGTCAAACTGGGTGATGGTTTCAGTAAAATAATTTAATAAAGGATAAATGCCGGAAAAATGTACTTTCAAGACAGGTTAATAAATCATGACATTGAAAATGTCACGATATGTGCGGCAGTATAGGAATAACCGCTATTCGTTTCTCTCATCAGGAAAGATCTTTTTCTACCATATTTGTGTGCTCTAGCATGTTATTCGTGAAACGCGTTAAAAAATCAACTATGGTTTTAAGCTCTTAGTCTAAGTAACTCGCTATCAATTCGGCAAGCTCTTGATGAATACCCCTGACCAGCAGACCGGCTGTTTCAACCCGTTTCTGTTCGATCTCAATCAAGTCGCCTCACCTGTCCGTTGGATTGGGTTTTCGCCTGATGAGATAGATTTTCTCTAATCGATCAAGCATTTCCGTTGTCGAGCCATTTGTAAGCCCAATAAAATGAGCTGGTTCTGTTGTGGTTGTGACACCTTATATAGATAGGAGATTTAGGCACTCCCCATCATTGATGTTAAGACCCAGCTGACTAGCTATTGCATTGGGAAATAAATACAGCGCTAATGCCGTTGTCACGAGCGGCTGAAAATAACTGCTTTTCAAAGTTTCCCTTAATATCCACGATCAATCTACTTGACAATATCTTGAATATCAAGAAAATTGGCTGTAGAGCAATCTAATATTACTGCCACAAGGAGATCAGCATGAAAAAAAGCATCAAACTACTTGTTTATCCGGTAAAAGATCTAGGGACAGCGAAAAATTTTTACAGCAATCTCTTAGGGGTAGAACCCTATGCCGACAGTACCTACTATGTGGGTTATAGGGTTGGTGATCTGGAAGTGGGATTAGACCCCAATTCAACAGTTGGGCCCATCGCTTATACAGATGTCGCCGATATTCAAGCGAGTCTTAAAGAGTTGACTGAATTAGGCGCTGAGATTGTTCAGGATATTAAAGATGTTGGAAACGGGCTGCTGATAGCGCAGGTGAAAGATGCGGATGGCAATGTCCTTGGTTTGCGACAGCATCCTTAAGCGATTACTAGCTCGATGTAAAGGAGTCATTCCATGCCAAAAGGTAACGGTAAACCTATTCCTAAAGTTAAGGTAGATTTAGAAATCTCACCAAAACAAGGTGAAGAACTACTCAAAATATTGAAGATTCGTTTTGGGGAAAACATGAACCGCCACAAAGGTCTTAAATGGGCGAAAGTACAGGCAAAACTGGAAGCTCATCCTGAAAAACTGTCGTCACTGTATGCAATGGAAAGCACCGGTGGTGAAGCGGATGTTGTTGGTTATGATAAAAAGACCGGTGAACACATATTTTATGATTGTTCAGCGGAAAGTCCTGAAGGCCGCAGAAGTATTTGCTACGACGGTGAGGGTCAGCAAGCACGTGAAGATAAAGGGGTTCATCCAGCTGGCAACGCGATTGATATGGCAGCCGAAATGGGCATTGAATTATTAACGGTAGGGCAATATCGAGAACTGCAGAAACTTGGAGAATTTGATACAAAAACTTCCAGTTGGATAAAAACACCCTCTGAAATTAGAGAATTAGGTGGTGCCCTCTTTGCAGACCGCCGCTATGATCAGATCTTTGTGTATCACAACAGCGCGCCCTCTTTCTATGCCTCCAGGGGATTCCGTGGGTCGCTGAGGGTTTGAATTTGGATTTTGAAATTAAACGTTCCTTTGATTTTTCTTCCATATTCCACATCACCAGGAATCAAATTATCCAATGACTGAACATTATTTATTTATAACGATCTGTAAATATTAGACGGGTATTGATTTCCGTGAAAAAAGACTTTTTGATTTTCGATTGTTTACTTAGGTTTGTTGGGTGGATAAAATAATGATCTAGCCTGTATAATAATTTGAATAATTAATTGATTGCGTTTAATACTGATCGGGAGGGAAATCAATCATGTCTTTAATACCGAATTTCAAAATTGGCATTTGGAACGCCTGGATATTGATGGTGCTTATATACGCGGCTAGTTTTATCCCTCTTTATATCGATAAGGATAAGATGGAAAAGCGGGGTGAAGGGGAACCTGGTTGGAGCCAGCTTAACCGGAATACCAAAATCACATTTATCATCACCCATATGATCATCATGCCCTTCACCTTGATCTACAGTATATTCTTGCCGTTGAAACCTGGGGCAATCTGGTTTTATGCCGGTCTCGTAATTTACCTTTTCGGATGGGTTCTGGTTCTACTAACAGGCATCTCGTTTTCTACCGCCCCGCTCGGCGTTCCTATGACGAAAGGCGTATACGCGATCTCCAGAAATCCAGGCTATTTTGGGTTATTTCTGGGTTATATAGGGACAGGTATCGCATGCACATCCTGGGTTTTTTTCCTGTGTGCGCTAGTATGGATCATCGCCTGGAACTACGGTGTCATCGAAGAGGAACGGATTATGATCGAGAAGTATGGGGATGCTTATGAGCAGTATATGAAACAAACACCGAGATGGATAGGTCTTCCAAAAAACAGGTAAATGTCAATATATTGACATGGTATCCAGATTTGCTGACCTATTATGCCTACTGGCATAATACCTGGGATGTGATCCGTTTGGAGCTGCTGTTTTAAGGAAGGGCTGGAGAGAACCAGCTGATACACCTGCTAAAAATATTGAAGTTCCTCATAAGACGGCTTTGGTCCCATTCGGGAGTCTACGCGAAAAACCGCCCTACAAGATATGATAAAGCCGTTAATTTTTTGTCCCGATATTTAGAATGTTCCAGGGAAACGGGGTTGCTAACCTGCCCACCACAGTTCGACCAATTTAACGCACATCTCGGTGGAACGACGCATATCCTGGACGCTGATGTATTCCAGAGGCCCATGGTAGTTCTGCATACCGGTGAACAGGTTGGGCGTCGAAACCCCCATCTCGGTCAGACGGGAACCATCCGTGCCTCCCCGGATGGGTTTAGAGAATGGTTCGATTCCAATTTGGCGGCAGGCTTCCCGAGCTAACTCGACCGGACGCATGTCCTCTTGCAGCCAGATGCGCATGTTGCGGTACTGGTGTTTAATCTCACAAGTGATTCTGGCGCGTGGTTCGGTCTTCTGAACGATCTCACAAACATCCTGGAGCAGTTTTCCATGTTCCTTAAGGAGGCTCTCATCAAAATCCCGTAATATGAAGTGCATTTCAGCTTCAGCTGCGGTACCGTTGAGCTGGTACAGATGGATGTAACCCTGTCGCCCGGATGTAGTCTCGGGGGTCAGGGTCATATGCGGCAGAGTGTTGATGATTTTTGCGGCAAGGTGGAGGGCGTTTACCATCTTATCCTTGGCTTCGCCCGGGTGGATGGACACACCCTTGATTGTAACTATGCCTTTATTAGCAGAGAATGTCTCGTCGACCACCTCCCCAAGATCAGCGCCGTCCAGCGTGTATGCAAATTCAGCCTCCAGATCGGAAGGCAGGGTTTGAGGAACGCCGCGCCCGATCTCCTCGTCGGTCGTAAATCCGATCCGGATCCGGCCGTGCGGGATATCGGGGTGCTCCAAAAGGTGTTTAGCCATCGTCATGACAATCGCCACGCCGGCTTTGTCGTCCGCGCCCAGAAGAGTGCTGCCGCTGGCTGTTATGATGTCTTCGCCAACCTTTCCGGCGAGATAAGGCTGTTCCGCCGGTGAAAGCACCAGTTCTGGATTTTCCGGGAAATGGATCTCGCCTCCGTCGTAATTATAGTGGACAATGGGCTTGACTCCGGACCCGTTGAATGATTCAGTGGTATCCACGTGCGCCAGAAATGCGATTGTCGGCGCATCACTGGAGGCAGTTGCCGGGATTGTAGCAAGCAACGCTCCATATTCCTTCAACACCACTTCCTGGGCGCCCATTTCGTTCAGCTGCTGCTCGAGCAGGTTGAGCAGGTCGAACTGCCTGCTGGTGCTGGGAGCGCTGTTCGATTCCTCACCACTGGTGGTGTCAATGCGGGCGTACTGCACCAGCCGTTCCTGAAGTTCGCTGTCAAACAGGTTTTCCATAGGATTCTCTCCGGTATCTATTTTATTAAGTTATGTTGAATTTTTATTCTCTGCAGATTTAATATCTTTTTTTTTGAAACGATTCTAAAGCAAGAGGTTCAATCTGTAATTCCACATTTTAAAGATCTTATCAAAAATAAATTATAAGCTTATCTGTGAAATCGTTTTTCTTTCGAATACTTAACCAGAATGGTAAAATCGAGTAAATAATTATAAATCCACCTATTTTCATTCAATTTAAAGTGAGGTCGTATGAAACAATCAGAAAGAGGAAATTTAATTGCAATACCTGTAATCCTGCTGGTTGCTGGAATTATCGCCTGGGCAGGCAGCCAGAACGGTTACCGTTTTTCCGGGATTCCAATTTTCGCACTGTGTATCGGGCTGGCTTTTGTGATCCAGTGGTTGGTTTTCATCCATGCATACTCAAAGAAGACCGAGAAGTACTTCGATCTTACTGGAAGCGTTACTTATCTTTCATTAACCTGGCTGGCAGCCCTGCTCGCCCCTGAGGTTAACGGGAGGGTCTGGCTTCTAATTGGGATCGTTTCGATCTGGGCGATTCGTCTGGGAACCTTCCTTTTCAGGCGGGTGCGGGCGGCAGGCGAGGACCGCCGGTTCCGGGAGATTAAAACTTCATTCAGCCGATTCCTGCTGACCTGGACACTGCAGGGGTTGTGGGTCTCGCTGACCCTGGCGGCAGTTCTGGCGGCGATTACCAGCAAAGCAAGGCTCGGCCTTGATATATTCGCCCTGGTTGGATTCCTTTTTTGGCTGGTAGGGTTTGGAATTGAAGCTATTGCTGACAGGCAGAAAAGCGAATTCCGTCGGGATCCAGATAATGCAGGAAAGTTCATCCAGACTGGATTATGGGCGTGGTCGCGCCATCCCAACTACTTCGGGGAGATCATGCTCTGGCTGGGTGTAGCGGTTATCGCATTCCCTGAACTCAAAGGTTGGCAGCTGCTCACCCTGATCTCCCCAGTTTTTGTGTTTCTTCTCTTGACAAGAGTGAGTGGGGTGCCGATGCTTGAAAAACGCGCTGATGAAAAATGGGGCGGGCAGGCGAATTACGAGCAGTATAAATCCCGCACGCCGGTGCTTTTTATGAAACCGCCGTCCAAAATGGAATGAAATTATCAACTGCACCTTTAACCTGCATCTAAAAACGAAACACAGGTAAAGGGGTTGTCTAAAAAGGTTATCTCCCTGATTGTTGCGCAGCATGCCGAAGGCTCGCGAAGCATGCATTTGATAAAACGAAGGGTCTCCAAGACCGAATCGGAGATTCTTCGCTCTGTTCACACTCTCCCTGTATTCTTAGAGAGTATGACATTTCCCTGGTTTTTAAACAGCCCCTTTCGTTAATCAATTTTGTTATAATCACCAACCGGACAAAATATGGAGGGAAAGAAATCAACGATAATATATTTTAATTATCTCCCTTTATAGAAACCAAGTCCTAATTCTTACTTTCCAAGGAGTATTGTTATGTCGGTTTTATGGGAAATCCTAGGTTGGGTTTTCGCGGTTATTTTTGGTCTGCTGACAATTTCAATGTTATTGATGAAAAACTGGATACAGGCTTTATTATTGTTTATTGTTGTACTGCTTGTCCTTCCACCTGTGAATTCAATGATTAAAAGCCAGCTTGGTTTGAACATACACCCTTTGGTCCGGATTGTTCTTATACTCGGACTACTGTTTCTGTTTTCCAGGTTGCTGCTTGGTGCAGGAGGAGAATCGATCTATAAATCACCTGAAGTTAAGGCTCAATTTATGGAAATCTACGATGAAAAAATGGAGGAGTGGCCTGTTCCGTATGGAGATATTTATCTGGACACCCGTTATGGAAAAGTACATGTGATCGCCAGCGGACCGGAAGATGGGCCGGCAATGCTGCTGTTGCATGCATCGGGAGTCTCAGGCTGGTCGTGGAAATTTAACATCGAAGAATTGAGTCGCGAATATCGAACCTATGCGATCGATCTGATCGGAGATGCTGGAAAAAGTGAATTTGCCAGCCTAGATAATATTATGAAAGACGGACATGATCAGGCGGAATTGTACCGGGAAATCAGCGAAAATCTGGATGTGGATAAAGCATTTGTTGTAGGCGCATCAGAAGGTGGATTTATCGGTTCGAATTATGCGATTGACTACCCTGAACGGATAGAAAAACTGGTCCTACTAGGGCCTATGGGTTATGCTGGCGCCACCCAATCCGTGTTAAGAATTATGCTAGCGCAGTTTTTCCCGATTAAGCCCATCCAGGAGAGCACATTCAGCTGGGCATTCAGCGACAGCCCGGAGCTTGAGAATGAGTTTGGGGAGTGGTTCCAATTGATTATGTCCGGTATCAAACCTGCCAAAGTGACACCGTTGCCTTTCTCAGTCGAGCAGCGCCAGTCCATCCAGGTCCCGGTTCTGTTTGTTTTTGGGGAACGCGATAACCTGGTCGGTGATCCTGAAAAAGCCAGGTCGCTGGTTCAGGATATCCCGGATGTCCGAGTGGAAGTGGTTGATGCCGGGCATTTAATGGGCGGCGAACTTCCTGAACAAGTTAATGGATTAATTCTAGATTTTTTCAAGAGTGACTGAACTTCGAGATTATTCAGCCTGGAATATTTTTTTGAATAATTATGATGTTGAAGAAGAATCTGGATGGAATTGAATCTCTGGGTATTCCTCAAGACTCTGGTACAGAACCTGTTAAATATGATTACGCCTGGGAGAATTTTGAAAATTTTCCACACTCATCAAGTTGGGCTATCTTATAATAGATCGCGAACGCACATAAGAATGAGACCAGGAAAGAACGGGTGGGAGAAATTGCCAGGTTGGCTGCAGGTATTATCCTTGCGAACCAGTGGAGGTGAAAGTAATCCAAATAAAATCTATCTATTAGATTTTATTTAATAAGAATAAGGAACTGCCGTTATTTATACTCGCGCTAGAAAAGTGGAAGGAGGCAATCGATGGGTTCAATTGGATCTTATAATGTTAGCGATTCACATCGTGATGTTCAAAGCGAGGTGGATCGTCTGCGCACGCAAGCTTTGCTGAGTTGGGAGGGGGAAGCCCAAAAGCTTATTTTGCTTGGTTTGAATGACGGAATGAATGTAGTTGAACTTGGCAGCGGGCCCGGGTTCATTACCGAGCAGCTGCTTGGAATGCTGCCGTCCAGCAGGATAACTGCACTGGAGATTGACCCGGGACTGATTCAAAGGTCAAAGGATAACTTAAAGGAAATCGGAGGTGAACGGGTGGAGTATGCAGAAGCCTCTATCACTGACACTAGGCTTCCTGAAAATCATTTCGATTTCGCTGTCGCAAGGTTAATCTTCCAGCATCTGCCGGAACCCACAGCAGCGGCAAAAGAAGTGTTCAGGATATTAAAACCGGGCGGGAAGCTTGTGATACTGGATATCGATGATGCGGTTTGGGGGCTCGCAGACCCAGATGTTCCTGAGATGGATATGATATTTGAGAAATTTGCAGCCGCACAGGCAGCCCAGGGGGGAAACCGTTTCATTGGACGCCGTTTGTGGCGCATAATGCACTCAGCAGGATTCCAAAATCTCAAAATGGATGCAGTTGTAGCACAAAGCGACGAATTAGGGATTGAAGCCTTTATGCCTCAGATTGATCCTGATCGGTTGTTGCCACTGCAGAAGGCAGGTTTGATTTCACAAGCTGAGATAGAACAGATCAGGTCCGCCAGGGAGATTTTTCTTTCCGCTGAAAATCCATTTATCCTAACTATTATGCTTTTAATTTGTGGAGAGAAGGGTTAGAAAGAAACTTGCCGGGACGAAATAAATGAAATACTGCGTTATCAAGGATTATCTATCACCATATCCTGATTCACTCTCCTTTAACAGGGGAGACACTGTAAAAGTTGGAAACGAGTATGATGGCGATTCTGATTGGTTGGGTTGGGTCTGGTGTGAAGGGACGAACGGAGTGCAGGCATGGATGCCGATAAACCACCTCCAAATCAGCGGAAAGAAGGGCATCTTGAAAAGAGATTACAACGCCAGGGAGTTGAGTGTATCAACGGGTGAAGAGTTGGAAATTTGTGAGATTGTTGGGGGATTCGGGATGGCGGAAAATTGTGAAGGCGCTAAAGGATGGGTGCCGATGAAAGTCTTGGAGAAAT
>JBJYWI010000206.1:0-10981 GCA_046259385.1 Anaerolineales bacterium | reverse complement strand
GCGGAAAATTGTGAAGGCGCTAAAGGATGGGTGCCGATGAAAGTCTTGGAGAAATGTTGATCGACGGGGAGCGAAAAGATGAAATATAAAGCCGTTTCAGTAACTGAAAGGGGCGGACCGGAAGTCCTGAAAGTAATTGAAAAAGACCTGACGCCTCCTGAAAAAGAGCAGGTCCGTATCAAAGTGCTTGCTGCTCCAGTCTGCCAGGATGATGTCGCCTGTCGGATTGGAAACCGGCCCTTTTTGCCCGACATCCCGTTTATTCCTGGATATGCTATCGTTGGAGAGGTAGAGGAAATTGGAGTGTGTGTTGAAGGTATTGGACAGGGTGATAGGGTTGGGGCATTAACCACAACCGGCGGGTATGCTGAATATATCTATCTGAACCCAGACCAGCTGGTTAAAGTCCCAGAAAACCTTGACCCAGCAGAGGTGGTGACTTTGTTATTGAATTATCTAACTGCCTACCAGTGTCTGCACCGGGCAGTTAGGGTAAAACACGGCGATAAGGTGCTCATTATCGGAGCAAGCGGAGGGGTCGGAACAGCATTTCTTCAGCTGGGTAAGCTCGCCGGTTTAAAAATGTACGGTGTAGCTTCAGCAAGAAAGCAGGATGTAATCAAAAATCTAGGAGCTGTTCCAATTGACTATAAAACGCAGGATTTTGTAAAAGTCATTCTAAAAGCAGAACCGGATGGGCTCGATTATGTATTCAATGGAATGGACGAAAGGTACTTTGAACGTGGACTTGCAGTTTTGAAACGCGGGGGTTCGCTTATCCACTACGGGGGACCTTTGAGCAAGAAGGGTTTGGTGCTATTAATATTAAAACTACTTTTTTACTCAGTTACCCCGAACGGGAAGACGATCAAAGGGTACGGTACCCACAGGCATGACATCTTGACTTTTAAGCAGGACTGGGAAACCATGTTCTCTTTGTTGTCAGAAGGAAAAATCAAACCAATTATTGCGGAGAGGTTCCCCATCCTGGAGGCTGTAGAGGCAAACCGGTTTTTTGAGGAGGGAAATTTCAGCGGTAATATCGTACTTATTGCCAACGATATCAGATAGTGTATCTTGTGGTAAATGCGATTGAAAAGAAACGCTGTGACATGAGATAGATAGAGATATGATTAAATGCCGCAACTTGTAAAAGGTGGAAAATATATTTTCGGGTGGACACTTGTAGATAAAAACGGACGGATTTCATTGCCGCCTATGGCGGAAAAAGAATACAGGTTTGACAATCTTAACAGATTAATCATGCTCCCAGGCAGTAAAACTTCTGGAGGATTTGGGTTGTATTCCCCTCAAAAAATACTCCGGTCCAGGATTGGGTCCATATTCCGGGCACATCCAGAATTTATGAATTTCAAAACAGCTCCAGGTAAAATTATCAATTTTTTAGGGACACAATTCTGCTGGGTCAAGTTCTCCCAAAGCATTATTTCAATCCCAGTAGAAACGCTTGGCAAGTTTGGAGTAAGAGCAGGTGCGAAACTGCTGGTAGCGAGGGGAAGTAAATTGGGAATGGCATTTGTTATGAAAGGACCGATTATCACCGAAGCAAGAAAACATTCTGAACTTCAATTGTTTACACCTGATAGCATAATAAATAAGATTTGAAATGATAGTTTTTTTCTTGCGAAATCAGAAATCTTGTTTTTTGTGTCGCAATTATTGTTTGTCAATCGATGTAAACTTTATTATTCTTATACTCCTAAAGACCTTGGGTGAGCCTTAATTCAATAAAAGGAATATTTTCGATTATGAATATAAATGAACGCTATAACTTTACGGAGCTCATTAATGCAAGGGGAACGTACACTCCGTTAGGCGTCTCTAGATCAAGCGAATTTGTTTGCCAGAGTGTTGCTGAAGCGTTGTCGAATTTCTACCTCATCGATGAACTTCAGAATGAGGCAAGCAGAGTGATCTCACACTGGTCAGGAGCTGAAGCAGGCGCTGTGACCCACTGCACTTCAGCAGGGATAACATTATCCGTTGCTGCAGCGATGGCGGGCGATTCACTGGAAAAAGTCGCTGCGCTCCCTAATACTAATGGAATGCCAGATCGGGTTGTGATGCCTGCCGGGCACGTGGTCAATTATGGACACTCCATCCTACAAGATCTGCGCCTTGCAGGAGCAAAACCATTCCTGGCTGGGACGGAGCAGCTATGCACCAGGGAGGACATCGAGGATGAACTCACTTATAAAGATACAGCCTGTTTATTGCTTGTTTCCTCACGGCTCGTCAAAGGCGATTCAATTAATTTCAAAGATGCTGTTGAAGCAGCCCACAGGCGAGGCGTTCCAGCGATCGTCGATGGGGCTGCCCAGGATTTGCGTGTAAAAGAACTACTGGCGACCGGCGCGGATCTGGTTCTAGTGAGTGCCCAGAAATACCTTGCAGGACCGACCGCAGGTCTGGTGATCGGTAAAGCTGAGCTGGTCAGGGCGGTTCGGGCTCATGAGAAAGGCATAGGCCGCGGCATGAAAGCCACAAAGGAGGGCATCATTGGTGCACTCGCCGCAATTGAGCAGCGCAAAGCTCTGGGTATCGCTAACTGGATGGATGAACAAGAAAAGAAAACAAAAGCATTTGTCAGAGCGGCAAATAACATTAAGAACATCGAAGCCTGGATGGAACCGGATCCTATCGGTTTGCCATTTTCACGTATCTTTATGAGAATTAAACCTAACACAGCGGGAATAAGCGCTAAATTGCTTCAGTCAAAGCTAAGAGCCAGCACACCTTCCATCCGGGTAATGAAGGATAGGTACGGTTCCGATCAGATTTTATTAGAACTGGTTCCTCTTACAGATGACGAGGTGGAAATCATTCTTGAGAAGATTAATGCTTTCTTTAACGAGAGGACATTTGGACAATCCCTGAATGGATAGTTTTATATAAAAACATCAAATTTAATAAATGCAAGCACGATCTGATTTAATAAACGGCATTGTTATATAGATACATCCCTTTCCAGGTGAATAGGCAAGGGATGTTTTTTTTATAATGTTATTTCAACTTTGGAATTACCTAATTTATAATAACCTCGATTTAAGTATTCAATTAGAAAGGTCAATAACAACAACGAAGGTCCTGGAGAAAAATGATTGATTTCGAAAAGCTCGATACTTTTGTTCTGGCTGCTGAGACCCTTAGTTTTTCTGATGCAGCCAAACATTTAAACCTCACCCAACCGACAGTCAGTTACCATATAAAAGCATTGGAAGAAGAGATGGGTATGCAATTGTTTGAGAGGCGCGGATCTCAACTGAATCTCACTGAAGCAGGCCAGCTGCTGTTACCGTGGGCTCGTAAATTGATAAACCAATCGATTGAGATGCAGGAAATGATGTTATCCCTGCATGATGGTGTAGTCGGGCAGTTGAGAATTGCCTGCAGTACAACCGCAGGCAAATATGTCCTCCCGCAATTGGCGGCTCGTTTCTGCCATCGGTATCCAGGGATTCGGGTCAGCATTCCAAGATGCAATCCCGAAAATGTGATCCCACAACTTCTAGAGAATGAGGCCAATCTGGGCGTTATCAGTCACGAATTGCTGGATGAGACCTTTGAACTCCAGGAATTTTTTGAAGATCTAATCACTCTGATTGTCCCCGCAAACCACCCGTGGGCAATGCGCAGGGTGATTGAACCGGATGAATTGATCAACGAAGCCATTATTATGCGCGAACCGACTTCTGGAACCCGGAAGGTTTTACTTTCAGAACTCGCCAAGCATGATATCAACCTTGATGATTTGAATGTTTTCATGGAACTGGGTAATGCTGAAGCGATTGTCCGCACAGTATCAGCAGGATATGCGGTCTCATTCGTCTCTACATTGGCGACAGCTTGCCCGCTTGAACGGGGGCATGTTGTGGATGTAAAAGTGGTTGGATTAAATTTGCGACGCAAGATTTTCATGGTTCGGAAAAGGTTGGAAAGCCCTCACCGTCCACAGGAGGTTTTTTGGGGTTTTGTTCACAGCCCGAAAAATATTGACTTGATAGAGATGGCGGGTGTTCCGGGTTACCTAAAACAGCATCAAAATTCCTCAAAAAATAAAAATAATGAGCGCGATTAAATCTTAAAATTTATCTAGAGTAACCAATCATTAATTTTATTTAAAAATAAAGAGGCTGATGGCGTTTTTGTTCGCATCAGCCTTTTGGTATCTACTGTTTAGGTTCTTGTTTGATGGTTAAAAACTATATGTTTGGGTAGCCCCTTCGATATCCATCATGAAAGGGGGAAGTTTTTCAATGATAATTCGCTCGTCGCGTGCGTCTTTCGGGTCAATACCTTTGTTTTCAAGCGCTAATTCGCAAAGGGTGACCTTCTTGGCGTTATCTATAATGGTGTTGAATAAATCAACGGGATCCGGTAATCCTTTAGGGATGCCCAGTTTTTCCAATTCTCCTTTTAATGCCCACCGGGAACCTGCCGGGCAGAAGAAGAAATATAAATCATAATCCAGGGCAATACCGGAGGATGCAAAAATCAAAGAGGGCATGATATTTGCAGGGGTATCTCCATTGCATACTACAACCATTTTTTCTGACATATTGTGTCTCCTTTTTTATATAGTTTTTTATTACTGCATTTCTAATCGGCTGCCGCCAATTCTCCTGCGAATTCTTCATTCTTCTTTTTTAAGGCATCAAGGGAGATTGCTAGTGGTCGATATATTAAGTGGGTCCATTTACCGATTCCTACTTCTGTATCCAGCATCGCAACCATAGCCATGACGTGTATGGTATATATAATATACGTAGGCCAAGGAAACTGCATATAGCGGAAGATGTGCACAAAAATGCCCGTGATTGCCCCAGTTAGTAGAAAACTTGGAAAAAGCCAATCACTGGGTTGGGAAAATCGGTGGATTTGCTCATTTTTCTTGATCCGACTGTATAGAATCTCTACCGAGGTGACGATCAGGGCAATTGTAGCGTAATATCCTAACCAGCGTTGTGGGTGATAGAGAGGGAAGATTTCATCTGTTTGAAACCACCATAAAAACGGAACGATCAAGATAATCATGATGACATAACCAGTTATTAGAAGTAAATGTTTCGCCCAACGGTTAATTTCTACTTTCCGTTCCTTTGGATCGCAATTTGACCACCACCGGCGCTGGGTTGTGAGCTGAATTATAAAATCTTTTATCCCTTCCAGATAAGCACCAATAGGAATACTCCAGAAATTCGAATCTGGTCCCAATACGTTTTTTATCATTGTGAGTGAATTCCTTAATAGGTGCCACCCAAGATAAATAAAATGTATCAGAACGATCGCCCAGACCCACAAAACAGGTGCAAATTTATTCAGTTCTACCTGGTCAGTGTTGATATTTCTTCCTAAGGTAATCAGATGATAGACAACAAGCAATACCAGGGGTAACAGGGAAGTCCTAAAAATTGTGAAGAGGACATTCTTTTCTGAAGTGTAAAGTTCTCGTGCTTTACCCGTTACGTCATATTTAGAAATCAGCCATCTACGCAGTGCCATCATGGTTTCAGCAGGTTCAGCACCTCTGGGGCAAGTATCAGAACAATCGCCACAGTAATAACATAACCAAGGATCAACATTTTCTGCTAAACGATCTGTCATTCCCAATTGAGCCATTCGGATTACGTTACGTGGAAAAGGGTGTTCGTCAGTTGGGAGTGGACATATTGCAGTGCAGTTCCCACAATTGAAGCATTTTTCTATTCCTATTGCACCGAATTCCTTCAATTCATTGATTAGTGTTGGGTCAATTCGTGTTGCCATACTTACTGCTCCTTGGTCCTTTTGTAGAGAACATACTCACCCGACATTCCTGCTTCGGTGACAATTCCGTATTTTTTCATAGCAGCAATATGCCATAAAACTTCCTGTGAAGGTTGTTCAATTTCCTCAGCAATTTCAGGGACTGTTTTGGGATTGTCCTTTATTGACTGATTTATCTCCCGCTTTATTTTCTTCTGCAGTTTTAGCCGTTCCTGGGCAACAGCTACAGTGTCCTTGTGCTGTTCCCGCAGTTTGGTTAACAATTGTGTACGTTGTTTGGCATTATCACGTTCGTTCATTGAGTTATCTCCACCATTCCGGGAATCTCCATCGTTATTGTGTCAATCATGGCATCATACTGATCTAATTCCCATCCCTGTACATCAATGGCACGGTTCGGGCAGGCACTCACACAGCAACCACAACCAACGCAATTGGCGGGTGACACGACTGCTTTTTTTACCTCGGTGCCATTGGTTGAGAATGTTTGCAGTGTAATCGCATCTTCGTAGCTACAAACTTCGACACATGCACCTGTTCCATCGCATAGTTCCTGATTTATATTCGCAACGAATGGTTCAAGTTCCACGAATCCTAAACCCAGTAAGCTAGCCACTTTTGCTGCTGCTGCACCCGCTGCAGAGCAGCTTTCCTGGATGTTCATTGGACCCTGAGCTGTACCTGCCAGTACAATTCCTGTTACTGGTGTTTCCACCGGGCGCAGTTTAGGATGCACTTCAAGGAGAAAACGGTCTGTTCCTCGTGATATTTTCAGCATATCGACTAGATTGTCGATTTTGCTTGGCATCATCCCCACTGCCAATACAACCAGATCTGCAGGAACTTCAATTTCCTCACCGGAAGTGAGGTGGTCTTTGAATCTCAGTAATACTGGATGAGTGTCACCTTCAGGAGAAGCAACCACTTCTGGTATTTCATCTTCGTGGAACCGGAAAAATATTACTTTGTTCTCCGAAGCATGTGTATAGTATTCTTCATGGAAGCGACCATAAGTTCGAATATCCTCGTATAAATCAAAAAGGTTTATTTGTGGAAAGCGTTCTTTTACCTCATTTTGCACCTGCAAGGTTGCAGTACAGCATGCTCGTGAGCAGTAGTTGTTCACATTTCCATCCGGTTGTGGTTCATGCACGCCTTCAATCTGGCGGCTGCCCACACAGTGGAGAAACGCAATATCTCTGACGGGTTTATCGTTCCATTTAAGAACTTTATCATCCCTATTAAGTGCCAGTAGGCGGATAAACTGAGGCAATGTGACCACTTCCGGCAATTCACCATATCCGTATTCACCTTGGCTTGGTTCGTAAGGATCAAACCCGGTTGCAACAATGATCGCACCGACTTTCAAATTAAAGGTTTTTGGATTGTTTTCAAGGACAATCTCTCTGCCATTGATTTTGATAGCTTCATCATGATAGTTTCCCCAATCGACAGCAGGTAAGTCTGGATAACAACCAGGATATTTCTTGTATATCACTTTCCTTTTCGTTAATCCATAGTTGAATTCATCTGGAATTTCAGCAGTGCAGGCTTCAATTGCAGCGTCAGTAATATCCTCTCCCACTCCACGTGATTGTTGTGTAATTCCGATGTTGTAATCACCAACATAACCCTGGACACTGCTTACTTCTGCTTGTGTAAAAACGGTTATTTTAGGGTGATTCATAACCTTTTGAATTAGGTCATGTAAAATATCGCGGGCGCTTTCACCTGTAGGAAATATCTGTTCCAGTTGGGACATCCTCCCGCCTAAAAAGGGTGATTTTTCAATCAGTGACACCCGTATGCCTCGGCGGGCTGTGTCCAGGGCGGACCTTAAACCCGCAACGCCGCCACCGATAACAAGAGCATGCTGCTCGGCATTAAGACGGATTGGTTCCAGAGGTTTCAGAAGCCTTGATTTCGCCACTCCTGCTGCAACAAGTCGAATTGCTTTATCGATTGCTTCGCGTGGATCATCGTGATGAACCCAGGAATCCTGTTCCCTGATACCTACATGATAGTAATAGTATGGATTAAGATTGGCGCGAGCAACCGTTCCGCGAAATGTCTGTTCGTGTAATGATGGTGCGCAAGCTCCAACCACTACCCGATTAATTCCAGCTTCTTTAATATCCTTTTCAATTAAGGATTGACCGGCATCGGAACACATCGACATGTTAGTGCGGGCAACAACCACATTGTCCAAATTTCCGAGAGTGTCAGCGACCCGGGAACAGTCGATAACATCGCTGATATTACCTCCACAGTGGCAGATATAAACGCCAATGCGAACCTCCTCTTCAGGCATTGAATTTTTGTCCGCTTGTTTGCTTTCTTGAATTTTTTCCTCAGACATGTGCAAGCTCCAATTCTTTACCTGCTGGTTCCATTTCAGCATGTTTGTGGTTTTGTGATTCGATATAGGCTGCCGCACGGATCGCTGCTGCCCCTGCAGTGATGATGCTGTCTACGATATCTAATGGCCCACCTGCCGTTCCAGCCACAAAAATCCCTGGACGATCTGTATCTGCAGGTGTGCTATTTGGTGATGTTACTGTTACGAAACCATCATTGGAAATGGGGACATGAAAAACCGGTTGAGGGTCATCCCCGGGGAGCATTCCAACCGACAGCACAACCATGTCATGGGTCCTTTCGACGATCTGTGGACCCTCTTCTATCATTTCAACTCGAACAACTGGATTTTGTTCATCATCTTCAGTTATACTGGCGACCTTACCTTTAACAAATTCGACACCCATTGCTTTTGCATTTTGATAGAACTGCTCATAACCTTTACCGAAACAGCGGATATCCATGTAGTAAATCGTTATATCTGCTAATGGGAGTGAACCGGATATCAACATTGCCTGCTTGATTGCATACATACAGCAAACCCTGGAACAGTAGCTGACGCCCAGAGTTTCATCTCTTGACCCGGCGCATTGAACATACCCTATTGAATCGGGTTCTTTACCATCTCCAGGGCGGATAATCCTTCCATAAGGTCCAGTCGGCGCAAGGAGGCGCTCCATCATCAAACCATCAATAACGTTGCGGAGTTCACCTGCGCCGTATTCCGCTTTGGCGTCAATTGGGGTTGTCTCAAATCCAGTCGCCAGAATAATCGTTTGCGTTTCGATTTCAAACTCCTTAGGAGTTTGTGTGAAATCGATACAGCCCTCAACAGGGCATGCTTTTTCGCATTTCCCGCAAAGGATGCAATTCTCAATATCAAGCACCGCAATTTGAGGAACAGCTGTAGAAAATGGAACCCGGATTGTTCGGGTTGCACCCATATTCAAATCATAACTGGCTGGTATATCAATAGGGCAGGCGTATTCACACAAACGGCATCCAGTACAGGTGTCATCATTAACATAACGCGGTTTTTTCAATATTCGGGCTACAAATCCATCTTCATTTTCGGTGATTGCCTTTACCTCACAATAGGTATGCAGCTCGATATTCTCGTGATGGGCAACTGCGGACATTTTAGGTGTGGTGATACAACTGCAGCAGTCCAATGTCGGAAAAACTTTGCTCAGTTTTATCATTTTTCCGCCGATACTGGGTTCTTTTTCCACTATTAGAACCTTGTAACCTTGGTCTGCAAGGTCTAGTCCTGCCTGCATACCTGCAATCCCACCGCCAACTATCAAGGCATCGTATTTCAACTTTTCCAAAGTTTATACTCCTTCAAAGGTCTATGTGAAAAGCGTTCAGATACATTCATTAAGTTTCTATTGATCTGGTTTTGTAAATTTAAAATATTTGATCTCAGAAGTTCTATACCGGTAGAGCCAACTCACTCTTTACGGGTCCAATTTCGGCAAGTAAATCATCCATTTGATTTACTTCCTTTACGAATGGTTTTGTACATACTGTGCAGATTGCAGCTAACCGCAGCCTTCGGGTGTCAATTCCCCGTCCTTTCATCAACTCATAGGTGCTGTTGATCAACTGAGCTGTTCGTTCAGGTCCGCCCTTGTATGGGCTGTCCGTTCCGCTGTACATAACTATGATTCCATCAATGCCGCGTTCAAATGCGCGCAAGTAAAATTCTTCTGGAAACATACACGGACACATGACCGGGAGTATATAACAGTTAGCCGGGTAAGATTGATGTAACTGTCCGACTGAATCAGCACCAGCATAACCACCGGATAGAGTCGCAAGAATCAATATTTTGGGTTTCTCATTTTTAGACAACTCTGTCATTACGAATGTCCTTATTCAAAATTTAATTTTTTCGAATGATCCGGTAAGATTTTTCTGGTAAAGAATATTGACGCATACCTCATTTTGCCCTTCGGATAAACAGACGGTCGTACCCATCTCCTGGTGAATCGCCAAGATATTCGTGACCGACTTTTTGGCACCAGCGCGGCATATCATTTTTTGTGTTAACATCGCCAGACCAGATTTCCAGTACTTCCCCAACCTTTACCTGTCCGATGCTTTTCTTTGCTTCCAGAAGCGGACCTGGGCATGCCATCGCCCGGGCGTCAACTACTTTTGCTGCTTCGATTGTGGAAAGTTCATCTGCGTTCATTTTTACACTCCTTATAAATATTTTATTTTTTGTTTTTTCGATTATTAACTGCGTGAAGCAACCTTTTGCAGTTATTGCCAACAGTATCATTCTTGATACTGTAATAAATTGTTTGGCCATCTCTGCGAGTATCGAGAATGCCTTTATCTTTCATTACTCGCAGATGTTGAGAGGTATTTTGAATACTGGCATTTATCCATTCAGCAATCTCGCTAACGGACATCTCCTGTGATTCAAGCAACCATAAAATCAGAATGCGTCTTGAACTGCTGAATATCTGATGGAATTCAGCCTGTTCTGATGCTAAAGTCTCTCTGTGTGTATCCATCCAATTTCAATAAATTTGCATACTCAAGCAACTAATGTAATTTTAGAGCCAGCTAATCGCGATCGTTAGTGTAATTTGTCACAATCGTTATTGAATTTTTCTATGGAAACTTATAGAATTATCCTCTCAATTTTTCAGGGCAAATGTATTTATTTTGAAGGGGAAAATGATATGGTTTGCAGCTTGATTATGTTCATAAATATAATGATTTAGTGAGACTATGCATTTCTCCGATTAAAATAGGAATAATCCCTATCTAGAAAAAAACAACAATCACAAAGCGTTCAAAAATTAGAATATGAAATTAA
>JBJYWI010000205.1:28706-32639 GCA_046259385.1 Anaerolineales bacterium | reverse complement strand
GGCAGAGCGGACGGCTCATAACCGTTTGGTCGTAGGTTCGATCCCTACCGGGCCCACTGTAATTTCGAAAAACCATGCATCTTATTCTCCTAAAACAACATATTACAAAATTGGCACATCCCCAGAGGTTGTCCCAAAAGGGTGTTACCCTGAGCGTCGCGCTCCATGTCGAAGGCAAACCAAGATTCGCCTAGACTAAATAGGAGATTCTTCGCTCGGTTTCCCTGCGGGAAATCTTCGATCCCACAGGGATGCTCTACTTCGTTCCGCGATCAGAATGACATTCACTTTGATTCTAGACAGCCTCTACTTTTATTAATAAAAATCGAGGCTGCCCTCACCGATATTGGGCAACCCCGTTTTTTCAAACCAACGCTTGCTTAAAATTTATTCCAATATTTTTTAATCGGCGGATATCTGCACGATGGGAGCGTCCATCGGTTCAGCGTGCTTTTTGCTGCGGCGGATGCTCCAGGCAACGGCTGCAAGCAGCACCACGATAACGATCCAGCCCACAACGCCCAGGTCGTAGTACTGGACAAGAATAGGCGCAGCCAGCAGGGACACCAGGTTAACGACCTTGATCATCGGGTTAAGAGCCGGACCGGCAGTGTCCTTCAACGGGTCGCCGACCGTATCGCCAACGACGCCGGCCTTGTGGCGCTCGGAGCCCTTGCCTGTGTTGGCGGCCGGATCGCTGACTTCATCTTCAATGGCTTTTTTGGCGTTATCCCAGGCGCCGCCCGAATTAGCCATAAACACCGCCAGGAGCTGACCGCTCAAGATGACGCCTGCCAGGAAACCGCCCAGCGCCTCAACCCCGAGCAGCAAACCCAGCATCAGGGGTGTGACGATTGCGATCACCGCCAGCGGGATCAATTCCTTCTGGGAGGAAGCGGTCGAAATGGCGACCACCCGCCCGTAATCAGGGGTCTTTGTGCCTTCCATGATGCCCGGTACCCGGAACTGGGCACGCACTTCCCGCACAATCTCAGCCGCAGCCCGGCTGACCGCGCGGATGGAGAGCGAGCTGAACATCCAGGGCAGCGCGCCGCCAAGCAGAAGACCGATAAACACGCTTGTGTCCGAGACCCGGATCGACTCGATGGTTTCGGACAAACCAAGGGCAATCTGAGCCCGGCTGACATCGGTGATGAAGGAAGCGAACAGGCTGACCGCCGCGATCACCGCCGAGGCGATGGCGATGCCTTTGGTGATCGCCTTGGTGGTGTTGCCGACCGCATCCAGGTCAGCCATGATCTGGCGGGCATTGAGGGTCTCCTCGTCGGTGCGCTCGTGCCAGGCCATCTCGCCGATGCCGTTGGCATTGTCCGCGATCGGACCGTAAGAGTCCATGGCGACGTTGTTGCCGGTGTGGCTGAGCATACCTATGCCGATCATGGCGACCGCGTAGAGCACGTAGGTGGCCCCGTCACCCCCGTAGAGCATCAGGGCGAAAGCGAACGCAATGGCGATCACCACCAGCGCCCATACGCTCGACTCCATCCCTGAAGCAAGACCCTGCAGGATGGTGGTGGCAGGACCGGTGTCGGTGGCTTCCTTAATCTCCTGGACAGGTTTGTGGCGGGTGGAGGTGAAATAGGAGGTGAGCGGGTTGAAGGCGACCGCAAGCCCAACGCCGATCGCAGTCAGCATCGCCAGCCGCCAATCCCCGGCATACAGAACCGCAAAGATAAACGATATCAGCACCGTATTGATGCTTGAGACTTCGTAGGAGCGGAACATTGCTTCTTCGGCATCGTGTGCCCGCAGGAATTTGAGCGGGAACTTCTCCCAGATTGGAACGGTGAAGGTGCCGATTATCGAGCTGATCACCCCAATACCGCGAATGATCAGCGGGTACACAATCCATTTCAGGCTGTGAGTCGGGTCAATGGCGACCAGGGCGATGCCCAGGATCAATGCCGATACGATGGTCACCTCGTAGCTCTCGAAGATATCTGCAGCCATCCCGGCGCAGTCGCCGACGTTGTCCCCGACCAGGTCTGCTACCACAGCCGCGTTGCGGGGGTCGTCCTCGGGGATGTCCTCCTCGACCTTACCAACCAGGTCAGCCCCGACATCGGCAGCCTTGGTGAAGATGCCGCCGCCGACCCGCATGAAGAGCGCCAGGACAGTGCCGCCGAAACCAAAACCAAGCAGCGCATCCGGAGCGGCGCGCCCGAAAATGATAAAAATGATGGTCCCGCCGAGCAAACCGAGCCCGTCGGTGAGCATCCCGGTCACAGTCCCGGAGTAATAGGCAATCGACAGGGCTTCATTAAAACCGCGCCGGGAGGCGGATGCGACCCGCACGTTCGCCTGAATAGCCATGCGCATACCAAGCTGACCGACAAGCAGCGAAAAAAGCGCCCCCATAATGAACGCAACCGTACGACCGGAGGCGATAATGATCTGGGTGTTCTGGGGAAACTCCTGCAACGCTTCCAGGCTGGGCGGCACCACGTACACGCTCAGGAAGAGGACGACGGTCAGCACAGCGACCGCCGGGAGGATCGTCCTCAACTGGCGGTTGAGGTAAGAATCCGACCCGATCCGGATCGCGTTCCAAACCGCCTGCATCTCGGGGGTCCCTTTGTCTTTCTTCATCACCCGGTTGCGCAAATACCAGGCATAAACCAGGCTGGTGATCGCTGTGAGGATCACACCGATTATGGCAACCTGCTCAAACGGGGACAACCCGTGCCTGGCTAATCCTAAAATATTCATCTCTCCAATTCTCCTTATTAAGAATTTCGATTAGTTCGATATAAACTCAAAACCAGCGAGGGACAATAAAAGAGCCCTTGACCGATAACCCTCAATCATACAAGGCGCTCTCTGTTTCGCTGTCTGCTGATAAATAATATAAGAATAAATCCCCGGTAGGAAACTCTCTTCACTTTTCAGATAACACCCAAATGAACAAAAGATGAATAATTATACTCGCGGGCGTAAATTTAGCAAGAGATTCTATTCAATAAGGGGCTTTTATACTCCTCATACACTGCGCTTACGGATATCTAACACAGGCGCAGTACTATGTTTATAAATAAAAATAAGTTCAAAATTAATAAGAACATATAACTTAAGACACAAATAGGAGAATAAAAATGTACAGACGATACAGAATCCCCACAGTTTGGAGAGAACTTAACCGCTTGCAGAGGGACATGGACAGAATGTTGAGCACAGGATACCCATCCTACCTGCGGAGTGCCCCCAGCTTTCCGGCTCTGAATATCTGGTCCAATGAGGATGAGCTGATCATCACCGCGGAAGTCCCCGGCATCAACCCCGAGGACCTGGACATCAGCGTGGTCGGCGACAACCTTACCCTGAAAGGCGAGCGAAAAGCGGAAGAAATGGACGAAAACGCCCGATATCACCGCCAGGAGCGCGGGTACGGCAGTTTCAGCCGTACAGTACAGCTGCCCTTCCCGGTCGATATCGATAAGGTAGACGCTAACTTCACGAACGGCGTTCTTGAAATCACGATGCCGCGGGCCGAGGCTGACAAACCCCGCAAAATCGCGGTCAAGAGTGCATAAATTGAAAAAGCAACAAGTAAATTATCTAATAAATTCCGGAGAGAGATCCAATGGCAGAAGAAAGTAAAACACTAGAAGTACAAAAGCGAGAAGTAACCCCAAGCGAGGAAGGCGAAAGGACACGCGAATGCACGTGCTTCGTCCCCAGGGCTGACATTTTCGAAAATGACGATGACATTTACCTGGTTGTTGACCTGCCAGGCGTGGATGAAAATTCGATTGACATCACGATTGAGAAAAATGTCCTGACCCTGAACGGTTACACCGAAGCGGAAGACCTTGAAGGATACGCACTGAACCTGAACGAGTATGAAATTGGAGACTACCAGCGTAGTTTCCGCCTGTCGAATACGATAGAAAAGGATAAGATCCAGGCGACCAT
>JBJYWI010000205.1:0-28606 GCA_046259385.1 Anaerolineales bacterium | reverse complement strand
GCGAAAACTCGCAAGATCGCTGTAAACGCAGGCTAAGATTGGTTAGTCAAAATCAAAAGCGCGGTGACCTCAGCGAAGTCCCGCGCTTTTTACGACTCGAGGCTAAGACCAGCAAGATCGCAGTCAATGCCGGGTAATAATATTGACTTAATTGAAACCATAAAACCGGCCAACAAAATCTCCCGGAAAGCCGTCATATTGAAGAAGGCATCCGGGAGTTTTTATTTAATTTAAAGGTTTACAGGAGTAACACTCCTGATTTACTCCAGGTTGCGGCAAATGCAGCTTTTAGGAGTGTTGCTCCCTTTGAAAGAGGTTATACTTCCCGGCACAACGACCGGAAATTAAACAAGAAGAACGAGGTGAAGGAACCGTGACACTGCGTGGTTACATCCAGAAGATCGACGACCGGGGAGACCTGATCCGGGTGGCGGAAGCGGTTTCCACCCAATATGAAATGGCGGCTATTCTGAAGGAACTGGAGCCAAGGACTGTCCTGTTTGAAAACGTGTCCGATTCAGGTTTCAGGGTGATCGGCAACCTGTTCCCCACCAAGAATTCCTTCGCGGACTACCTGGAAATCCCCACCCACGAGATCATCCCCAGACTATCAGAGGCGATCAAGCAGCATTCAAAACCCCGGATAATAAGCGAGGCTCCCTGCCAGGAAAATATTATTCTCGACCCGGACCTGGATGATCTGCCGATCCTGAGGCACTTTGAGAACGACGGCGGCAATTACCTGACCTCGGGGGTCTTCCTTGCCAAGCATCCCACCCACGGCCAGAACGCGGATTTCCACCGCGGAATGCAGTTTTCCAGAACAGAAATGGCGATACGGGTGGTCAGCGGCCGGCATTTCGCCAGATTCCTTGATGATCTGGGAGAAGTGGACGTGGCTGTGTGCATCGGCTCAGCGCCAAACGTGCTGGCGGCGGCCGCGACTTCGGTGGAAATCGGACTGGACGAGCTGGAGATCGCTAACGCGCTTGAACCGCTGTGCGTGGTAAAAGGAGTCACGGTTGATGTAACCCTTCCAGCGGAGGCGGAAATCGTGCTGGAGGGCACTGTGCACCGGGATAAAAGACACGCTGAAGGCCCGTTCGTCGACCTGACCGAGACCCTGGACATCATCCGGGAAGAGCCGGTCTTTGAAGTCAAAGCGATCACCCACCGCAGGGACGCCCTGTGGCACGCGCTGCTCCCGGGCGGGCTGGAACACAAGCTGCTGATGGGGATGCCGCGCGAACCCACCATCTTCAATAAGGTCAACCAGGTCGTGCGCTGCCTGGACGTAAACGTGAATCCGGGCGGCTGTTCCTGGCTGCACGCGGTCGTGCAGATCGAAAAACAATCCGAAGAAGATGGGCGCAGGGCGATCGAAGCCGCCTTCGCCGGACACCGCTCCTGCAAACATGTATTTGTGGTGGATGAGGACATAAACATCTACGACCCGCTGGCGGTCGAATGGGCGCTTGCGACCCGTTTCCAGGGCGACCGGGACATGATCCTCCTGGATAAAGAGCCAGGCTCAAGCCTGGACCCAAGCGCGGAACCCGGCACCAAACTCACAACCAAGATCGGTTTTGACCTGACCAAGCCGCTGGGTGAAGCCGGGGCGGGGTACGACAAAGTGCCTTACCCGCGGGTAGACATCGCCAAGTTCATCAAGCAGGGATAAGCAAAGGGGACCGGAGAACATGCAGCTGACCCGAGAAGAACAGGAGATGCTGGACGGCGCCCAGGGAAGGGCGACCAGAAAAGCGATGGAAATCCTGGCGGCGCTGGGCGAAATCTTCGAGGCGGAGAGAATGACCGAGGTGACTTCAGTCCAGATCGCGGGGGTGAGTTACGACAACCTGGGTGAAGCGGGTCTCAAATTCCTGATTGAGATGGCGGAAGGAGGAGGGGAAGCGAAAGTGCAGACCACCCTCAACCCAGCCGGGATGGACATCCATAACTGGCAGGAACTGGGCATCCCGGAAGATTTCGCCAGAAACCAGAAGCGGGTCATCCAGGCATTTGAAACTATTGGCGTGGAAACAACCTGCACCTGCACTCCGTACCTGGCAGGGAATCTTCCGAACTATGGAGAGCACATCGCCTGGGCAGAGAGCAGCGCGGTTTGCTACGCCAATTCGATTATCGGGGCGCGCACCAACCGGGAAGGAGGCCCCAGCGCACTGGCAGCCTGCCTCACCGGAAGGACTCCGATGTATGGTTTCCACCTTGAGGCCAACCGGGCGCCAAACCTGACAGTGGAAGTGGGAACCGAAATCAAAGGGACGCACGAGTTCGGCGCGCTCGGAAAGGCAATCGGCGATAGGAGCGCGCACAGCGGATCAAAAACTGTGCCCTATATACTGGGAATCAAGAGCGCATCCCTGGAGGAATTAAAATCATTTTGCGCCAGCCTGGCGACATATGCAGGCGCAGCGCTGTTTCACATCCCCGGAATTACCCCGGAAGCGGAACGATACAACCCGCCAGCCGAGCGCATCCAGATCACTCGAACAGATTTGGAGCAGTCAGTACAATCGATGAACGACCAACTGGAAGCGGAAGCCGATTTCGTCAGCCTGGGATGCCCGCACCTTACAATTGACGAAATCGCACGCATCGCCCAGCTCCTGGAAGGAAGACAGGTGGTTAAAGAATTCTGGATCACGACCTCGCGTCCAGTTAAGCGAATCGCCGACCAGCTCGGTTACAGCGCGGTTATCGAGGAGAGCGGAGCTAAATTTGCGACCGACACCTGCTGCGTTGTGGCGCCGATCAAAGGGCGCTTCCAGAGCCTTGTGACCGACAGCGCCAAAGCATGTTATTACGCTTACGCTAAAAACGAATTTAAGACACGCCTGCTGCCCTTTGACGAGGTGGTGCTCGAGGCGACCCGAAAGGCGGCTTAGCTGAACCGCGCCGCACACCAGAAAAGCGATGAAACTGCAGGGTAGAAAGATATCCAAGGGAATTGCGGAGGGCGAGGCGCTCGTCACATCGGACAGCGTTTCCTTCTTCGGCGGGGTCGACCCCGAAAGCGGAATTGTGGTCGAAAAAAGCCATGAACTGGAAGGCAAGTGCATCGCCGGCAGGGTGCTTGTTTTCCCAACCGGGAAGGGGTCCACGGTAGGGTCGTACACGATCTACCGTCTGAAGGACAGCGGGCTGGCGCCAGCCGCGATCATCAACGCAGAGTGCGAGACCATCATCGCGGTGGGCTGCATTATCGCCGAAATCCCGTGTGTGGACCGGATCGATATCCACCAGCTGAAAAACGGGCAGATCCTGTCTATCAACGGGGAAGAGGGCACAGTAGAGGTGATAGGTGAAATCCATCCTAACGGATAACGACCGACCCAATCTCCCGCTCCCGGAGCCAATCCGCGGCCTTGACCCGGACTCATTCGCAAACTTCACCCTCTCCGAACGCCTTCCGGGAATCGCACGCCGGGTGTTAAGGGAAAACAGCTGGTCAGAAAAATCCGCCCGCAAACTGGAGAAGCTTGCAGCGGAAATGCCGCACGGCAGCTTAACCCCCATGCCGGACGACCGCGGCCCGGATATTCAGGATTGGAATCGATACATAAAGCCGTATCAGGGAATGTCATACCTGGAGGCGCCCTGGTTTACTGCAGAGACATACTTCTTCCGGCGTATAATCGAAGCTTGCGGGTATTACAGGAATGGACCTGAGCGGGGGCGCGATCCTTATTCGGGTATAAAACTGGAGGGGATGGAAACGGTCGCGGGAAGCCTGGAGAACCTTTACAAGGATTTACCGGACCACCTCTCCAGCGCCAGAGGGACTCAAAGCGACACACTGGATAAACTGATTTATCTTCTGGGAGCCATTGTTTGGGGAAACAGGGCAGATTTAAGTCTCTTCCCAGCCGAAAAAAATGAACCCGGTCAGATGAATACACCGGGAGATGGAGAGGAACGTTTTTTGGTCGATGACCGGGGAATAATCGGGGAATACCTTATTTCCGCGGCAGGTAAGAATACCCGGATTGACATCGTGCTGGATAACGGCGGGCTGGAACTTGCGTACGACCTGGCGCTGGCGGATTTCCTGCTGGATTCCGGGTTGTGCGGAGTGGTGCACCTGCACACCAAACCACACCCGACTTACGTGTCGGATGCTACAACAACGGATGTCCTGGGGATGATTGACTCTCTTGGGCTTTCAAGCAGACCGGATACGCTGGCGCTGGCGAAACGGCTGTGCGGGTATCTTGAGACCGGAGCGCTAAAAATCCAGAGCAGCTACTACTGGACATCGCCGCTTTTTGGATGGCAGATGGAGGAAAACCTCATGAAGGAATTGTCCGTGGCGGACCTGCTGATAAGCAAAGGCGATGCAAACTACCGGCGCTGGATCGGGGATTTCCACTGGCCTTTTGAAACCCCGATTAAAGATATCCTGGGTTACCTGCCAGTCCCAATCGCATTCACCCGGATATTCAAATCCAACTGCGCGGCAGGGCTGGACCCCGAACGGGTAAAAACCACTCAGGAGATTGACCAAAACTGGCTTTATAACGGGAAATGGGGGATAATACAATTTTTCCACCCAGGCGCGACATCTATAAAATAAACCGCCGCTAAAGGGAAGGAGGTACATTTTGACCAAGATGAACCTGCTGACAATCTTGCTGAGCGCAGTTCTCACCGCCTGCACAACAGGTCTGAAGGCACCACCCAGCACAGGAACCGGTTCCCCAGCGGAGAGGGGTACAAGCGCCCCAGCGCTGACAGGGCAGCCCTCCGAGACTCCGGAACATGGACTCGATTTAGAAAAACTCGGCAATTTGGAATACCCGCTCGAATATCCCAAGGATGGAAAGGCGAAACTGGTTGATGGAGAATTCCGTGAACAAGCCGCGCCCGATTCAGCAACCGAAACGATTATAAAACTGTCCGATTTTTACGCTTTTGGAAAACGGAACGGCTCTCCAGCTGCGGCGGTTGTGCTTGTCTCTGACCCGGGCGGGAGCGGTACATTCTACGACCTTGCTCTGGTCGTTTATCAGGACGGGACCCCCACCGTCCTGGGAACAGCTTATCTGGGCGACCGGGTTAACCTCGAAGGATTGGAGTTTGCAGACGAGGAGATCGTGGTTGAAATGGTGGTCCAGGCGGAAGACGATCCTATGGCGAGACCCACCCGGCATGTGCGCAATACCTACCACCTGGAAGGAGACCGACTGGAATTAAAAATGAGCGAGAGCATCCCTCAAGCCAAACCATCAGAAGAATCGGAAAACCAGCTGATGGGCGAAACCTGGCAGTGGGTGCGTTTCACAAACCCACTGCAGGAAATTGAAGTGCCGGACCCGGAGAATTACACGCTTGAATTCCTGGAAGGCGGAGATCTGCGGATAAAAGCGGACTGCAACCATGCGGCTGGGTCATACGTCCTCGAAGGCAGCACGATAAAGATCGAGATAGGGCCATCAACGCTGGCAGCCTGTCCGCCCGGTTCCTTAAGCGACCAGTTCCTGAAGGACCTGGGCTTTGTAGGGATCTACTTTTTCCAGGAGGGGAACCTGTTCCTGGACCTGTTCGCCGACGGGGGAACAATGCAGTTTGAACCCGGCATAAGCGACCCTTAAATAAGCACGCTGGGCTGGATCACTGCGGGACTTACTGGGACCATTCGGTAGGAGTACGATCCCAACGGTGCCGGCGCAGTTTTTCAACCAGGTCGGCCGGCAGGGGTCCGGCAGCGCTGCAAGCCAGGTTCTGGCGGACATGATCTGGCTTCCGCATCCCCGGGATGACGGTGCTGACATCCGGGTTGGCGAGAATAAAACGCAAAGCCATCTCAGGCAAGCGCATGCCGGGTGGAAGGAGCGGTTTCAGCGCCTCCACTCTCTCCAGGCTTGTCTTAAGATTCTCGGGAACAAAATATGTGTTGCGCCAGTCGCCTTCCGGCCAGCTGCTTTCAGGTGTTAACGCGCCTGTGAGGGTGCCTTCATCAAAGGGAACCCGTGCAATTACCGCCACGTCCATCTCCCGGCAGGCAGGGAAAAGCTCATCCTCTGGATTCTGATCGAAAATGTTATAAATCACCTGGACTGCGTCGACCTGCCCGCTGCGGACCGTATTGATCCCGTTCCAGGCTTCCCAGCGGTTGATGCTGATACCCACCGCGTGGATCAAACCCTGGCTGCGAAGCTGGTCCAGCGCCTTTACCCAGCGGTCGTCCTCCAGCCAGAGATCCTCCCAGGTATGGAACTGGATCAAATCGAAACTCTCTAGTCCTGCATTTTCCAAGCTGCTCAGGACGTACTTTTTGATATACTCCGGTGGGTAGCAGTCATCCAGGCTGTGCTCGCGCCTGCTGGGCCATTTCCTGTTTTTAGGCGGGATCTTCGTAGCTGTATACAGCTTGCGCTCCGGGTTAGCCCTGACGATCTGCCCCAAAAGGTCTTCACTGTGACCATCCCCATACGCCCAGGCGGTATCAAAAAAAGTGCAACCCAGGTCGATTGATAGCTGCAGCGAAGCCAGAGACTGTTCATCGTCTGAACCTGACCAGCCTGCCATGCCCCACATTCCGTATCCAACCTCACTGACCATCCAACCAGTCCTTCCAAAACGGCGGTAGTTCATTTATATCTCTCCAATAGCATTTTCGTCTGATTATAACGCCCACAATACCCAAAAAATGCACCAAGCAATCCATGTTATCGATTTATAATAACAAAATATTAGCCATGAACAATCCCATTAAAAAAGCGGTCAGCGTCAGCCTGGGCAAGCCTGAACGGGACAAAAAAGTCCAGGTGAAATTAAACGGAGTACCGCTCATTCTGGAACGAATCGGGACCGGAGGAGACGCGCAGGCTGCCAGGCAGTTATTCACCAGGTTAGACGGGAAAGTAGACGCACTCAGCGTGGGCGGGGTTGACCTGTATGTGCGGATCGGCAGCCGCGATTACCCCATCCGGGCTGCCCTGAAAATGATCAAAGAGGTGCACCAGACGCCGGTCGTTGATGGGCGGTTGCTGAAGTATGTGCTCGAAAGCAGGGTTTTTGAACTAGCAGCCGTAACCGCTCAGAAAATCCCTCATTTCCGGCGCGCCTTCGTGCCCTTCGGTACAGACCGGATCGGTTTAATTAAGGCGGTCAGCGAAGTCGCAGATGAAGTGGTAATCGGCGACCTGATGTTCATGTTCGGGCTGCCCTTCCCGGTCTATGGACTGGATAATTTCCTAAGGCTGGCACGGCTTCTTTTACCGGTGGCCGGCTTCCTGCCGATATCCATACTTAACCCCCCGGGCGCAAAAGACAAAACCCCACATCCAAAGTACGAAGAATTCTGGCATTCAGCCGACCTGATCGCAGGAGACATGCACTACATTTACAAGTACTCACCCGAGGACCTGCAAGGAAAATTCGTGGTTACCAACACCACCACGGACGAGAACCTTGAACTTCTGCGCAGGCGGGGCGTATCAACCGTTATCACAACCACACCGCGCTATGAGGGCAGATCCTTCGGAGTGAATTTGATGGAAGCGGCGCTGGTCGCTTACAGCGGCGAAAAAAGAACGCTGAGCATGGATGAATTGAACAAATTGATTGAAGAAATTAAAATAAAGCCGTCCATCCAGAAACTGACTGATTAAAATTGACCCGGAGTTAAACAGGTGCTGATCAAATTTATTCTATTTTTATTCAAAATCATCATCCCGGTGATCACCCGGATCGAGGTTCACGGCGATGTTAAGGCGCTCAATCGAGATAGACAGATCAATGTAGTAAACCACATCGGAATCCTTGAAGTACTGCTTGCCTATTACTTCATTAACCGGGAAGACATCATCATGATCCTGGCGGAAAAACACCAGAGCCGCAAATTTATCAATTGGCTTGCAGGACAATTGAACGCAACGTTTATTGACCGCTATAATGCGGACTTGAGTACCACACGGAAAGTGCTCAGACGGCTTCAGGATGGGGGCGTTATGACAGTCGCCCCGGAGGGAACCCGCAGCCCGGACGGGAGTCTCCAGAAGGGCCGCATGGGGGTGAGCTACCTGGCCTCAAAAACGGGTGCGCTTGTCCTGCCAGCAGCTGTAATCGGAACAGAAGACGCCGTGGTTAAGTCCAAGCTTCTTCACCTTCAACCCGTACCGGTAACTATTTGGATAGGAGAGCCGTTTACAATTCCACCCATCTCCGGAGGTAACCGCCGGGAAAAACTCCAGGAATACACCGATGAAATCATGTGCCATATCGCTGCGCTATTGCCTGAGGAAAGGCGCGGATATTATACAAACCACCCCCGTCTGAAGGAGTTGCTCGCGTCTCAGACCAACCCATAAAAATATCAATATCACCTTTTTCTGATTAAATGCTAAACACAAGATTCATACACTGCCCGTGAGCCAGAATACAGGACAGAATTTATCCCAATAATATTACGTCGTGATATAATTTTTTTGTTATTTTTTTCTTAAGGAGATGGGAGGCAGTCGATGGATATAGAAACGAAACAATACAAGAGCTGTGATCTGATCACTGTAAGCGGACGCATAGACAGTTATTCAGCACCCCAGCTCCAGGAAGCTGTGGATGAGGTTACCGACGCCGACAGATTCAAAATCGTGCTCGATATGAGCGGGGTAGAGTTTATGTCCAGCGCCGGTCTCAGGGTGCTGATCGGCACCCAGAAAAAAAACAAAAAGCACAAAGATGGCGAAATCGTCCTGACTGCGGTCCCGACCAGAATCAGGGAAGCACTTGACCTGGCTGGGTTCACCCCGCTGTTCAAGATCTATGAAGAAACGATGGACGGTATCGGGCATTTCTAACCTGCTTTGTTGAAATCAAAAACGGAAACCAGAGGCTGTCCCAAAAGGTTGTCACCCTGAGTGAAACGAAGGGTCTCCCAGACTAAATTGGAGATTCTTCACTCCGTTTCACTGCGGGAAATCTTCGATCAGAATGACATTTACCTTGTTTTTAGACAGCCTCTTTAAATTCCATCAGACCTTTAAACAATAAACACCAAGAATCTGCTAGAGATTTTCCCAATCCTTTTTACTGGTAGCTATATGAAAACTTCAAAACCCGAACACTGCCCCGAATCCACAAAAATTTTCCTCGCCCAATACAAAAGCCTGGAAAGGGTGCGGCAGTTTGTCGCCCATCAGGCAGAAAAATGCGGTTATAACGAAAACGATCTATTCGGAATAAAGATGGCAGTGGACGAAGCATTCACCAACATCATCAACCATGCCTATGAAGGAGAATGCATTGAAACGGTGCGGTGTTCGTGTTTTGAAAACGAGAAGGGATTCACTGTGAAGATGGTAGACAACGGCAGATCTTTTGACCCTGAACGGATTCCGGATCCGGATCTAGACTCCAACCTTGAAGAGCGCATGATGGGCGGACTGGGTGTCCATTTGATGCGCAGCTACATGGACGAAGTCCATTTCTCTGTAATCCCCCAACCGGAAGAAGGAATAACCCACAACCAGCTTGTGATGGTAAAGCGTAAAAATTCCAGTTAAAGAAAATTGTCCTAAATTAAAAGAAACGGCCGGACGTGGGGGGGGCACGCCCGGCAGTTCTAAGGAGGGTCACCGGAGAAACAACACGGGGGGGGCGTGCTATTTCTGTTTTCCGGTGACGCGACACCTGATTTACCAATAAAGGGAGGGCAGGTGTCGGCGCAGTTAATATACACTATTTTAGTCCGCTGAGCATTAGAATTTTGTTAGAAAACACCACCAGATTGGTCTTATTAATATTTCAATTTATAAATTTTTTGAAATAGTCATTTCTCGCCCCCGGAGTTAAAGATGTCGAGCCATTCATCCACCTCGCTCTGACTCAGCTTCTTGTTGGCGCTCTCACTTTCATTGCTGGATTCTGTATTGTCTGCAAGCAAAATACCAACAAAATCGGCGGAGGTTAAGACGCGGGCCCTTGCAGCCCGGGCCGCTGCCTGAACAGAGTGATCCGAACTGACAACCGTGTAATTACGGGCTTCACCAGCCAAACGTCTCAGCTTTTCTGAGATAGCCTCATCCGCCGTTCTGCCGTGGCGCACAAACCTAGCGGTGACATTACCAAACTTCCGGAGCCGCGATCCTCCCGGGGCTGCCCGGTCAAAATATACCTCCACCCGCTTGCGCTCGCGGCGGCAGAACTCTTGCAACAATTCAACCAGCCGGATTTCATCGTCAATTTCGTCCAGAGACAATCCAGGCACCCAGGGTATCAAATTGTGACCGTCAATAATAAAAGGCATACAAAAAACGAAAACCTCCTGGAATCTATCAGCGAAATTCCATCCCTGGAAAGGTTCTTCCCGAACCCGGGTTTATTGCCCAGCAGGGTCCGATTGTATTTCGAAAGGTAACTCTCGTCAATTTAATTCTATGCTATCATTCTGTCAGAAGCAAAGAGCTGATTAGGAACCAGAAATGAAAGGCTGGAAACGGGTATTCCTTTTCTTAATGATAAACCTGCTGATCTCGGTCGGCGGCACTTACGCAGCGCTGTCCTACTGGGAACGCTCCCACCACAATCTTCCGCCGGATTTGCTGGAATACGTCCAGGAAAGCTATATCAACCAAGCAACCGAGACCCCGCCCGTTGAAGGGGACAAAGCAGCGACGCCCCAGCCAACCCCAACCGAGGTTTTCTTTATCTACCAGGTGCAGTCTGGTGAAACGTTTGAAAGCATCGCAGAAAAATACAATATGAGCATCAACGAACTGGTGTACGTGAACGGTTTCAAGACTGCCCAACCCCTGGAAGAAGGAGACGCCCTGAGAATACCCGAAAATCCAAAAGGGGTGGTTGAAATCGACAGCGTAATCGGTCCGGGAGACCTGGAAACCGAGAAGGTCCTGCTTAAACATATCGGCTCTGGCGAGTTCTCCCTGGCGGGCTGGCAGCTTGCCAAGCACAACGGGGAAAGCTACATTTTCCCGCAGGCGCCTGAGCTTGTTCTTTACAAGAACGGAGCGGTCTACCTGAATACAAAATCCGGCGCCGATTCAGTTGTCGACCTGTACTGGGGAAGACAGGAGCCGGTCTGGAAAAGCGGCGATGTTGTGGTCCTGCTGGACCCGGACGGTAAAACACTCGACAGCTATACTATTCCATAATTTCCACCAAACAATGAAAGCGCTGGAAGAAATCCTTCAAAGAGCAATACAAGAAGGTAAGTTTGCGGACCTTGCTGGAAAAGGGAAGCCGCTTGAGCTGTACGAAAACCCCCACGAGGATCCTGAGAAACGGATGGCAAATAAGATTTTAGCCGACAGCGGTTTCCTCCCTGGATGGATTGAAGAACGGCGGGAGATCGAGGCAAACCTGAAACTTTCCAGAAACCAGCTGAAAGCAGCCCGGGAGCTATTCTTAGACTCTGATTCTGAGAACAAAGGCACGGAACTGGCTGAGTGGGAGAATGCGCTGAGCCAATTCCGGGAGCAGATGGCTGCCCTCAATAAACGCATCGAATCGTACAATCTTGAAGCGCCATTAATACAACTGCACCTGTCGAAAGTAGATATCAGGGTTGAAGTTGACCGGATATCCTCTCTCTGATAAACTCTAGCCATGGCACAGGCACTATACCGAAAATGGCGCCCGCAGAACTGGGACGACATCGTCGGGCAGCAGCATGTTGTACAGACCCTGATGAACGCCCTCAAAGCGGGACGCTACAACCACGCCTACCTATTCGCCGGTCCGCGCGGCACCGGAAAGACCACCACAGCCCGCCTGCTGGCAAAGACGGTCAACTGCGAAAAAGAGAAGTTCGACCAGCGCCCGTGCGGGGAATGCCAGCACTGCATCGAAATCAGCGCCGGGAATTACATCGACCTGATAGAAATCGACGCGGCTTCAAACACCAGCGTTGACGATGTGCGCGACCTGCGGGAGAAAATTAATTACCGCCCAAACCGGGGCGAGTACAAAGTCTATATTATTGATGAAGTACACATGCTTTCCACCGCGGCGTTCAACGCGCTGCTTAAAACCCTGGAAGAGCCCCCAAATTACGCCATCTTTGTTCTGGCGACCACCGAAGCGCATAAAATCCCGGCTACGGTCATTTCCCGCTGCCAGAGGCACGAATTCAGGCGGATACCCGTTAATGAAATAAAAACCCAATTGACCCGGATCGCCCAAGAAGAAGGATTGGAAGCCGAAGAAAGCGCGCTGGATCTGGTGGCGCGCCAGGCGACCGGTTCAATGCGGGATGCAATCTCGCTGCTCGACCAGCTTTCTTCAACCGGGAAGAAAATCACGCTTGATATCGCCCAGGATGTGCTCGGTACGGTGACATCCCAGGCTGTCCTGGAACTGGCGGACCTGATCCTTTCAAAGGACGCCGCCGGAGGACTGGAATTGATCCATGCAACCCTTGATTCGGGAAGCGACCCGCGCCAGTTCGCACGCCAGATTGTAGATCACCTGCGCAACATACTGCTGATAAAAACCGGTGATAACAACTTGGTTGAAGAGACCTCAGAAATAAAAGAATTAATGGAACAACAGGCGAAAAAATTCAAGAATAAGCAGCGCCTGTTAGACACCATTCGGGCTTTTAACGCTGCCGCGACTGAGACACGCAGCACCTGGCAGCCATCCCTTGGACTGGAGATGGCGCTTTTTGAATCAATTGAACCCAGGACTTCACCGGAAAAAACCTCCCCAACGATACCCACCCCTGAAACCCCCAGACCAGCCTCTTCGAAAAAAGCTCGAAAGGTGCACCAGCCGCCCGCTCCGGACGCCAATCTAAGCCCAGACGACCGTAAATCATCGCATTCACTGAACCAGGCTTGGGGGGAAATTCTTGCCCAGGTGCGTAACACAGATTCAAGCACATACGGCCTGCTGAACTCTACCAGGTCGCGCTATATCAAGGGCAACCAGCTGGTGCTCTGCTTCGCCTCCCAGGTATTAAAGAGCAAGATGGAGAACGAGGGCAAAATTGAAATTGTCCAGCAGGCGCTGCAAAATATGTTCCAGAGGGAATTGAGCATCCGCTGTATTGTGGACGCCAGCCAGATAGATAATATCCCGCCGGAGGTCGACCGGGACGGAGTAGTCGCGACCGCTCTGCGCGATCTTGGCGGTGAGATCGTCGACATCCAATGAACCGGAGGAATTGATGGCAAAAGGCAAAGGAAATAAAGCGCCAAAAGGTATGAACATGATGGGCCAGATTCAAAAACTGCAGGAGCAGGTCGAACTAGCCCAAGCCCAGCTTGCTGAGGAAACCGTGTCCGCCAGTGCCGGAGGCGGCGCAGTCAAAATAACCGTAACCGGCGACCAGAGATGCCGCGCGGTTGAGATAGACCCTGAAGTGCTGCAGGAGGCGGACGCAGAAATGATGCAGGACATGATCCTGACCGCGTTCAACAGCGCCCTTGAAAAATCGCGCCAGATGGCTGCCGAAAAGCTCGGTCCCCTGGCTGGTGGGCTGCCTTTTTAAATGACGCTGCCAGATCCGATCAAAAATCTGATAAACAACCTTTCACGCCTGCCGGGGATCGGTCCAAAAACCGCTTCAAGGCTGACCTTTTACCTGCTGCGTTCGACTGACGACCTGGCAAAAGACCTGGCTGAATCGCTTATGGAAATCAAGTCAGGTACAGCGCTTTGCCAGACCTGCTTCAACATCACCGCCTCGGGTCGAACGGAATGCGAAATCTGCTCCAGCCCTGAGAGGGATAAGAGCACCATCTGCGTTGTTGAAGAGCCGCTGGACGTGCTCGCCCTGGAAAGAACCGGCAGTTACTCAGGATGCTATCACGTTCTGCACGGCGCCCTCTCCCCGATCGAAGGCATCGGACCTGAAGACTTGAGGATGCAGGAACTGTTCAACCGCGTCAGGTCTGGAGGAATTACAGAAATCATCCTGGCTACCAACCCGAGCATGGAGGGGGATTACACCGCAGCATATATCCACCAGCAGCTTGGGAAAGGCGAAGTGAGGATCACACGCCTGGCGCGCGGCTTACCGATCGGGGGCGACCTGGAATACGCCGACCAGAGCACGCTCCAACGAGCCCTGGACGGCAGGCAGGGCATGGGTTAAGTATGGATAAAAAATATACCAAGCGCGGATACCTGGATGCACTGGAAGAACGGGTGCTGATATTCGACGGCGCGATGGGCACCAACCTGCAGGTCCAGAACCTGGAGGCGGAGCATTTCGGCGGCGAACAGTACAACGGATGCAACGACTACCTGGTCATCAGCTACCCGAAAGCGGTTGAGAAGGTGCACCGTTCGTTCCTTGAAGTGGGTGTGGACGTAATTGAAACGGATACATTCCGCGCTAACAGGCTTACCCTGGCGGAATACAATCTGGAAGATAAAGTCGGGGAGATAAACAGGGCTGCCGCAGAACTTGCCCGGAAACTCGCAGATGAATACAGCCGCGACCAGCAGCCGCGTTTTGCGGCCGGCTCAATCGGACCGACCGGCAAACTGCCCTCCGCCAATGACCCTGAACTTTCAAATATCAGTTTTGAAGAACTGGTAGAAATTTTTCAAGAACAGGCCGCCAGCCTTGTTCAAGGAGGCGTGGACCTGATCTTAATCGAGACCTCCCAGGATATCCTGGAGGTAAAAGCCGCCATCACTGGAGTCCAAAAAGCGTATGAAGAGACCGGCATTTACCTGCCCCTGCAGGTTCAGGTCACCCTGGATACAACCGGGCGGATGCTGCTTGGCACCGATATCTCCGCTGCTCTGGCGATTCTGGAAGGGCTGCCAATCGATGTGATCGGGCTGAACTGCTCAACCGGACCCGAGCACATGCGCGAACCGATCCAGTACCTGGGAGAAAATGCGACCCTGCCGGTCTCCTGCATCCCCAATGCAGGCCTGCCGCTGAACATCGACGGGGAGGCAGTTTACCCCCTTGGGCCGCAACCTTACGCTGAAGCGATGGCTAATTTTGTGGAAAAGAACGGGATAAATGTTGTGGGCGGCTGCTGTGGGACAAGCCCGGAGCACCTTAGGGCGCTCGTAGCAAAGCTGGGAGAGCAGCCAGAGAGGCGCCGCCCGGCTCCAAAGCGACCCGGCACTCGCCGGGCGCAGCTGTCATCCGCGACCAGGGCAGTGGATATACGCCAGGAACCGCCCCCGTTCCTGATCGGTGAGCGCTGCAACGCCCAGGGGAGCCGGAAGTTTAAACGCCTGCTCCTGGAGGAGGATTTCGATGCGATCCTGGAAATCGCCCGCACACAGGTGGAGGGCGGGGCGCATGCGCTGGATGTCTCGGTCGCAATGACCGAACGCAGCGATGAAGCCGGGATGATGGGAAGGATCGTAAAGCTGCTGGCAACCGGCGTTGAAGCGCCCCTGGTGATCGACACAACTGAACCGGAAGTAATGGAAGCCGCCCTCAGGATTGCACCCGGGCGCTGCCTGCTAAACTCAACCCACCTCGAGAGCGGGCGTAAAAAAGCAGACCGGGTTTTCGATCTGGCACGCCGCTACAACGCGGCTGTGCTCATCCTGACCATCGATGAAGAGGGTATGGCAAAAAGCGCCCGGCGAAAATTGGAGATCGCCCGGAAAATATACGATATTGCAGTTAATGAACACGGTCTGCCCCCGGATGGGCTGGTTTTTGACACATTGACTTTCACGCTCGCCACCGGGGACGTTGAATTCAGCAACTCGGCGATCGATACCATCGAAGGCATCCGCCTGGTAAAGTCCGAACTTCCGGGAGTATTCACATCGTTGGGCGTCAGCAATGTCTCGTTTGGTTTAAAACCAAGCGCCCGTCCGGTGTTGAACAGCGTGATGCTTTACCATGCGGTTTCGGCAGGGCTGGATATGGCGATTGTCAACCCGGCCCACATCACCCCCTACGCCGAAATCCCCAAAGTGGAGCGGGAATTGGCGGAGAACCTGATCTTCAACCGGAAATCGGACGCCCTGGAGCGGTTTATCGAACATTTTGAAGGCAAAGAAGCGCCGACAGACAGCGGCGAGACGCTTAAAAGCGATCCGCTTGCGGAGATGGCGCCAGAGGAACGACTGCACTGGCGCATTCTGCAGCGCCGGAAAGACAACCTCGAAGCGGATATAGATGAGATTATGTCAAAAAGGGAGGATTTATCCCGGCACGAAGCAGCTGTAAATATCCTCAACACAATCCTACTGCCCGCCATGAAGGAAGTCGGGGATAAGTTCGGCTCTGGTGAGTTAATCCTGCCCTTTGTGCTGCAATCAGCCGAAGCGATGAAAAAGGCAGTTTCCCACCTGGAAAGCTACCTGGAACGCCAGGAAGGCACCAGCAAAGGGAAAGCTGTTATTGCGACTGTTTACGGCGATGTGCATGATATCGGCAAAAACCTTGTGAAGACAATCCTGTCTAATAACGGGTACGAAGTGGTTGATCTGGGCAAACAGGTTCCTGCAGAAACGATCATCACGAGAGCCGTCGAGGAAAGCGCGGACGCGATCGGGTTGAGCGCGCTGCTGGTCAACACCAGCAAACAGATGCCGCTGATTGTGAATGAACTGCACCGGAGGGGTCTGAATATCCCGGTATTAATCGGTGGGGCAGCCATTAACCGCCGATTCGGGTGGCGCATCCTGTTCACAGACGACGGGGCGCCTTACCAGCCGGGGGTGTTTTTCTGCAAGGACGCTTTCGAAGGTCTTGCCACCATGGAGAGGCTCATGGTTCCCGGGCAACGCCAGGAGCTCCTGAGAGAAGTAGGCGAAAAAGCCGCCAGGGAGATGGAGCACGAAATCAGAAACAGAGCCGCCGCACTTCCCGGCACCAGATCCGCGGTCCGGGAGGCACCCTCGATCCCACAGCCGCCGTTCTGGGGGGCGCGGGTCGTGCGCGAGATGCCGCTGGAAATTGTTTTCAAGCACCTTTCAAAGAACGAACTGTTCCGGTTATCGTGGGGCGCAAAAAATGCGCGCGGCGAAGAGTGGCAGCGGCTGGAGGCTGAGTTTGAAGCCAGGTTGGAAAGCATGCAGAAGGAGGCTCTCAATGGGGGATGGCTGGTACCGCAGGGTGTTTATGGATACTGGCCAGCCCAATCCAATGGTGAGGATCTGGTTATTTACGACCCCGAAACACTCAACGGCACCAGACCGGTCGAAATCGTCCGCTTCACTTTTCCTCGCCAGGCTTCTGGAGAGAGTCTCTGCCTGGCGGACTACTTCGAGCCAACCAGCTCAAAGCGGATGGACTTTGTTGCTTTCCAGGTTGTAACTGTCGGTCAGGAAGCCACAGACCGATTCGACCAGCTCGAAGCGGAGGGAAAGTATTCGGATGCCTATTACACCCACGGGCTGGCAGTACAGACAGCTGAAGCAAGCGCGGAATACCTGCACCGCCACATCCGGGGAGAGCTTGGCATCGGGGAGGAGCAGGGCAAGCGCTATTCCTGGGGATACCCGGCGATACCCGAACTGGAAGACCACCGCAAAGTTTTTGAACTTCTGCCCGCTGAAAAGGAACTCGGTATGGACCTGACCAGCGCTTACCAACTTGTTCCGGAGCAATCGACCGCCGCGATCATCCTGCACCATCCAGACGCCAGATATTTCAACACCGGCGTCAGCCGGATTGAACAACTGGTTAAATAAGCGCGTCCAGAAACTCACAACAATTAAAATGATAAAGGCACTGATATTTGATTTTGACGGGCTTATCCTGGAGACCGAGGAACCTGTCTACATATCCTGGCAGGAGATCTACCGGGACTTCGAGTGTGATCTAACTTTTGAGATGTGGTCAAAGAATATCGGTACAACCGAGGAGGCTTTCGACCCATTCGGAGAACTGGAAAGGCAGACCGGCAGACCCCTGCCGCGCCAGGAAATTTTCGACCGCCATCATAAACGGGAGATGGAACTGGTTCTGAAGCGGGACGTTATGCCGGGAGTGATCAACTATTTAGAAGACGCCAGGAAACTGGGTTTAAAAATCGGCCTGGCTTCCAGTTCCAGGTGTGACTGGGTAACCTGGCACTTAGAAAGGCTGGGCCTGATTGGCTATTTCAACAGCATAAAAGGGGCTGATGATGTGCTCCGAACCAAACCCGACCCCGAGTTATTCCAGCTCGTACTTTCAGACCTGGGCGTACGCCCTGAACAGGCGGTCGTTTTCGAAGATTCAGTCATCGGGGTGTCAGCCGCTAAAAAAGCCGGGGCTTTCTGCGTATGGATACCGAATAAGCTCACCAGCAGGCTAAAAACCGGACAGGCTGATTTGCGCCTGGAATCGCTGGAGGAGTTATCCCTAGGAGAGCTGCTGCTGCAATTTAATAATAGAAATCTAATTTTAAATAGTAAGGTTAAGAAATAAGCGAACAATATCAATCCGGCTAATCCAAACGACCCGACTGCGGAACCACCGCCGCCACACCCGTAAAAATAACGGTTCACCCATAAACGGGATGCTGCAAGCACCTGCACAATTCCAGACGTAAAACACTAGCGGTACAAGTTGGCCGGCTTAAAATCGGGTATATTGATATTAAAACCCGGAGGGTGTACCGGTCACAGGCTGTGGGATTTCAGCACTTTCGAGGCTCTGTGCCAGATCCCGGGGATCCATTCTGGCACTCACGGGCGCGGAGCGGTATATAAAGTGTAAGGTTGGTCCTGGTAGTAATGGAATACCGCCCGGTTGGGAAACTCCCTTGCAACTTCCTGATCCACCTGCGGTCCGCGCGTGATGATAAATATAAACGGCGTGTCCAGGTAGGGGTTCTGGAGTTCAATCAACGTCCCATACTCAATCCATTTTTTCTGGGGGTGGACAATCACCAACGCTGGAGCCAGTTCCTGAGCCCCCTCGGTTAGAAAAGGTTCCAGGTGGCTGCGGGATACGCCGTAAAGGCCGCGCATTCTGTCCAGCCTGGGTGGCAAGTAAGCGAACAGGTTGAAAACAACCAGGGCTGTTAGCAGCGCGGTTACAGCCAGCGGTCTGACCCGTCTCCAGCCTTCATATACCGGCCAGGGGTCGTCCCTGCGCAGCGGCCAGCCCGCCAGCCAAGCGATCCCAGCGGCGCTCATAATGGTGAAACCGTAAAGCCCTTCATAAAAGTAGCGCGGACCGAAAAGCGATGAGCCGATCCAGTACGCGAGGTAGACCAGCACCAGACTGGGGTACACGCTGGCTGCCAGCAGCGCTCGCCAGTTTTTTTCCCTCAGCGACGCAAATAACCCAAATGGAATGAATATCCATGAGAATCCCAACCAGCCAAAAAGATCCTGATTTCCAACCCTCAGGCTGTTGCGGGTATTGATCCAGGCCTGCCGGAGGGTGTGCCCCTCTGGCCTGCGCCCGTGCCCGGGTCCAAACCCAATCCGGTCGTATTCCCACCACAGGGTGTACGGATTTAAAAACGGGTCTCCCGTTAAATAGAACTGCCAGGCAAAGTGCAGCAAAATAAAAACAGACAATATTCCGGCGACCATAAGCAGGTTGCGGCGGATTTTCCCATTTCCCATAATAAACAGATGAATCCCATGCAGGCTGAACGGCAGCCCAACCGCAAGCGCGGTCAGCGGGCGGGTCATACCAAGAGCTCCCAGGCACAGGGCAGCTCCCACGGCGGATTTCCAGCCTGCACGGCTCTCACCCGGACCAAAAGCGGAAAGCCAGAACAGAACGAACCCTGCGCTCAAAACCAAACCCAACGGATGGGATAGAAGCGAGCCGGTGTTCACCAGGAAGAAAGGGGATGCCAGGGTCAATCCTGACGCCAGAAGGGCAACCGTACTGCTGAATAAACGCCTGCCAAGCAAATATGTCAACCAGATCCCCAGCCCGCCCAGTAGCGGGTTGACCAGGTACCTGACATGCAAAATCTCGCTAATCGCCAGCACCAGCGGCCAACCAAGCGGGTATTTTCCAAAACGCGTGCCGTTGTAATCGACCACAAAGGGAACCAGAAAACTCCGTTCCCCGGGAGGTTCCGGCAGTTTTATATTTCCCCGGGCGATCGCCTGGGACTGCCAGACATAAGCCATCTCATCTTCAAGATGAGCCATCCCTTCAAAAATATTTTCGTGAACAAGGTAGCCGGCAACCACAGCAAGCAGGCTCAGGAAAATAGCTATGCGGTCAGTTGTAGACATAAAAATTCCGGGAGATTTGGAGATATTCAGGCTCCGATTTCTCGCAAAGCCTGCAAAGCTGCATCATGCAGGCGGCTGTTGGTCGCCAGCACGCCGCGGTTCGCCTCCAGCCGGCGCCCTTTTGAAAAATCGAGTTTTTTGCCGTCCAGGTCGCTGATTCGCCCCCCGGCTTCCTCCAGGATCAGCGAACCGGCAGCCTGATCCCAGATCTTCTCGCGGTAATCCGGTCGGGAGGGGGAAAGCAGGCGCAGATAAATCTCTCCAGCGCCGGAAGCCAGCAGCGCGTACTTAGCCTGGCTGTCCATCCGAACCGGTTCAGGTCTGGCACCCAGCGCCTTTACAAAAAAGTCTATCTGGTCGAGGTTGGTATGCCCGGCTTCAAAAGAGCGCAGCAGGATCGCCCGGGCAGGATCCCCCTCCCCGGAAACTTCCAGCGGCGTCAGTTCGGAATCGTTCCACAGATCCATCCGCCAGGAGCCCCTCCCCTTTATCCCCAGCAGAAGGGTCCCAACCCCTCCCTTTTGAGGCTTCCACCCGCCCGCAAGGTTCGGGCAGGCAAGCGCGCCGATCTGAACCCGCCCATCCACCAGGAGCGCCAGGGCGACCACATACTGGTCTCCGCGCAGAAAACCTTTGGTGCCGTCGATCGGGTCGAGAGTCCAGAAGCGTTTTCCCCCATCAGCCTGGTTGTAATCAATCCACCTTTTAACCGCCTCACCATCCGGGTCGCCGGTAAGCGGGGTGACATACCGGGCAACCTGCCCCAGGAGCTCCCCGTTACCGGGTTCCGATAGATCGGCTGAGTCCTCCTCCGCAACAAGAAGGTCATCTGGAAACCAGCGGCTCATTGACCAACCGACCAGCGCCTGGGATGAAAAATCCGCCACAGTTACCGGTGAGCTGTCCTGTTTGGTGAGCGACTCGACCACCATCTCGGCCTGTATTTTACGGACCAGCCCGGCAGCTCTGCGGGTGGTGTCCAGCGCAAATCTTGTTTCGGCCGAATCGAGCTCAAACACCGCCGCTCCGGGTTTTGTCCAGGTTGTTCCTATCCAGAGAAATCTCGGCGATCGAGGCAACGCCGGCGGGTATACCGCTCAGGTCGTACACCATCGCACCGTTTATTATTACCGGAGCGATCTCGCCAACCGGCAGTTCGCCTTCCACCAGAACCAGCCCGTCGATCTCGGGGGCATCCCGGTAACTGCGACCCACCGAAATGCCGTCCCCATATCCCTCCACGATCACATCCAGGGTCCTGCCGACAAACTCCTGGTTCTTTTGAAGCGAAATTGACTGCTGGAGCTCCATCAAGCGCTGGTAGCGTTCTTCTTTTACATCCGCAGGTACGGGATCTCCAAGAGCCGCGCTCTCTGTTCCGGCTTCAAAGGAAAACAAAAACGCGCCCACCCGGTCAAAGCGCATGCGTTCGACAAAATCTAACAGAACCCGGAATTCGGACTCGGTCTCGCCCGGGTAACCCACTATAAATGTGGTGCGCACCGCCAGACCTGGCATTTTATTACGCATCGTCTCCAGGGTGCGGTATATCCACTCCATATTTGCGGGGCGGCGCATGCGCCGGAGCACCTCCGGGTGGGCATGCTGCAAGGGAATATCCAGGTATGGAAGCACCCTGGGCGCGTCCGCCATCACATCGATCAATTCACCGGTCACATAACCCGGAAATGCATACAATATCCGGAACCAGTCTATATCCGGCGCAGCCGCCAGCAGTTTCTTCAGCAAAGGCGCCATCCCGTTCTTGATACCCAGGTCAGAACCGTAATCGGTTGTGTCCTGAGCGATGAGAACCAGCTCGCGCACGCCGGCGTCGTTCAGCATGCGGGCTTCATCCAGGATTAATTCAACCGGTCTGCTGACTGCGGTCCCTTTGATTAACGGAATAGCGCAAAAAGCGCACGGACGCCGGCAGCCGTCGGCAATTTTTAAGTAGGCACTGCCGCCCTGCCTGGCGACCTGGTGGATACCGCCAACGTCCGCCCCCACAGTTGGGGAATCCGGCAGGTGGTACATCGGTTCAGGACCCCCATCCTGGCGCAGAGTCTGGACGACATCTACAATGTCCATCCACCTGCGGGTGCCGAGAACGGCGTCAATGCCGGGGACCCGCTCAACGACCTGAGCGCCGTAGCGCTGGGTCAGGCACCCGGCTGCAATCAGCATCTGACCCGGGCGCTTGTCCTGCGCCAGCGCCTGCAGCGCCTGGTAGGACTCCTCTTTTGCCGGCCCAATAAAACCGCAGGTGTTAACAACCAAAAACCCGGCATCCTCCGGAGAAGGGACTGCATGGAAACCGGACCCGGCTAACATCTGAGCCATCGAATTGGAATCGACCGTGTTTTTAGCACAACCAAGCGAAAGCATATAAAAACTTCGTTTATTCTTCACCATATTAATGCCAGCAAATACCAGAAAGTCCTTAAGGAAATGGCGGTGCGGTTTCCTCCACAGCCTGGCTTGTGGGTGTAAGAGTCGGGGTCGGGGTTGCCGGCAGAGTTACAGTCGGCGTTAGGGTGATGGTCGGAGTGGGGGTGACAATACCTTCGGCTGTGTAAACCTGGCGGACAACCTGACCGTAAACGCCCAGACGGCCAAGGTCAGCCTGGTCATAAAAAACCTGCAGCGCAAGCCCGTTGCCCGTCAGAACTTCAACTGTCGCCTCGCCGGCGAAATTATAGGCGCTGTCCGGGATCACGCGCCCTTCAAATTCCGTCTCGCCGTCGACAATAACCCGCATCCAGGCGCGCTGGTGGACAACGACATAAACCTGGACGCCTCCAGCGCCTCCCGGGGGCAACCCTTCTTCACCCGCCGAGCCAGCCACGCCCCCACCGGGTGAGAATTGTTCCACATTAGAAACTGAAGTAGGCGTCACCGGCTGGGGTGTAAAGGTCAGCGAAGGCGTAGCGGTAGCCAGCAATACATCCGCGATCGAAGGCGCAGTGGGAGTTAACTCAATCTCTGACTGCATTGAAAAAATCCGCCCTGCGCCCCAGATGAAAAAAGCGATCATTCCAATTGAAACCACAAGAACCACCAGTAAATCTGCAGATATCAGCCTGCGCAAACCGCCGGTGGAGGGGGAGCTCGGCGCAGCAGATATCGGCCGGGTGTCCACCCGTCCGGCATACCGGACAGCATGCCGCATCTGGAGCCCGTCCGCGAAGCGCAGCAGCAGCCGGTCGGCATCCATCCCCAGGAAAGCGGCATAATTGTTAAGCATCCCGCGGCCCTGTACCGGAGAAGGCAATCCATCCAGATCGCCGGCTTCTAGGGCGAGTATATAGTGGCGGCGCAGGTGGGTGTGGCGCTCCACATCTTCAATCGAAAGCCCCAGCATCTCTCTCTGGCGCTGGAGCGACTCCCCGATCTCGATAAAAACCGCCGCGGAACCACCCTCCTCGACTTCCTCCGTTCTGTCTTCATCAGGCTGGTGTTCACTCTTTTCGACTTTATCCGGCGGCGATTCGCCGTAAAACATATCCGCCAGCAACGGCCTCGCGTCCAACCCGAGGAAACCAGCGTATGCCCGGAGAAAACCGCGCGCCTGAGCCAGGGACGGGATCGACTCGAGGTCATTCGATTCCAGCGCCCTGAGGTAGTGCACGCGCATATGGGTCGCGTGGGCTACCTGCTCAAGCGATAAGGATCGCTCTTCACGAGCCTGGCGCAGCTGATCTCCGACCGATGCATTCACATAATTTCTCGATAGTGTGCCTCTAGAGGCAAACCGGATTCCGCCTAAGTGCGGACGTCTGAATCACTCCTAATATTGGGGAATACCTGCCTGTCCGAAAAAGATGATCTAGCTTGAACCCTCGCCTGTGGGTGTCTCTTCCGCCCCAGTTTCATCCCCGGTTTGGGATTCTGGGGGTGAATCAACTTCCTAATCGCTTTCCCCTGCGGCTTCCGGTTGGGTATCAGCCATCTCAGGCTCGACAACTTCCAGGACTTCCTGGACCTCCTCAGGCAACACTTCGGCTTCAGCGGCGGCAATTTCTGCGGCTTCTATCGCGGCGCTTTCAGGCGATTCGCCTTCCCGGTGGACGATAGCTTTCACCTCCGGGATCAGGTCCATTGTCAGGCGCACATTCACCGTGTGGACACCAATCGTCCGGATCGGCTGGGAATCGATATGGCGCTTGGTCAGCTCGACCCCCGCCTGCTGGTTAATCGCATCAACGATCATCTGGGGCGTTACCGATCCGTAGAGTTTACCGGTGTCGCCTGCTTTGACCGGGAATACAAGCTCAACCCCAACCAATTTCTCGGCGATAGCGCCCATCTCCTTGTTTAGGACCGCCCGCTGCCTCTCAGCCTGTGAGCGAATGCGCTCAACTCCCTTCAGCGCCCCCGGTGTAGCCAGAACAGCCAGCCCCTGGGGTATCAAGTAATTTCGTCCATATCCGTTTGCGACCTTTTTAACTTCCCCCGCGCGGCCAAGATTGTACACATCCTGAATCAATAATACTTTCATTTTTCAAGCCCTTTCTTTACTATAAATTTACGCCATCGGCGCACAGTTAAGCCCGGGCGAAGGGTACAACGCTCCGGGCGTCCGGATTGTACCAGAATGCAACAGGCTAGTCAAACAACCACTCCCTGGACGGCTGTTTTTCCGCCCGGCTGATATAATTTCGGTATGGATGGACAGGAGCGCCTCAGCCGCAGGATCCGCTCTCAGAGCCTTGAAGCGGTTGTTCTGCGGCGGACTGACTGGGGGGAAGCCGACCGGCTGCTGGTCCTCTATACCCGCGAACAGGGCAAACTGCGCGCAATCGCCAAGGGCGTGCGCAAGATGCGGTCACGAAAAGCCGGTCACCTGGAACCTTTCACACATGTGAAAATGCTCCTGGCGCGCGGGCGCGATATCGGTATCATCACTCAGGCAGAAGCGATCGACCTGAACCAGACCCTGCGCGAGGACATTATGCTGGCTTCCTGCGCCTCTTATGTGGTTGAGCTGCTGGACCGCTTCACGGCTGAGGAAGGTCCCAACCGGGCGCTTTTCCGGTTATTACTGGAGAGCCTGGATCGGCTGGGTTCCGGCTTTAGCACCAGCCTTGTGCTGCGTTACTACGAAATGCGCCTGCTCGACCTGGCGGGTTACCGCCCCCAGCTGTTCAACTGCACCAACTGCAAAAATGAAATAAAACCCCAGGACCAGTACTTCTCAGCCGGGCGCGGCGGCGCAGTCTGCCCGGACTGCAGACCTCTGATAGCGGACGCACGCCCGGTAAGCGAAACCGCACTCAAATACCTGCGCCACTTCCAGCGCAGCGCATTCCCGGACGCAGCCCGGGCAAAGCCAACACCGGCTGCCAGCCGCGAGATGGAAAAACTGATGGGGGATTACCTGACCTACGTGCTGGAGCGCGAACTGAACAGCCCGGCGTTCATCCGCCGGGCGAGAGAAAATTCACAACTGAGATAAAACTACGATTAACTAAAGTGCCTCGAGCGGGTAGCCAACCGGGGATTGCACAAGCGGTCGTTCATCCGCCAGGCTGGCCTGCATCGACCACGGACCAGCCCATGTAACGCGCGCCTGGCGCAACTGGCCGCGTAAATCCGACTCGCTTTGCACGAAAACCAGTTTATTGGTTGGGGTGCGGCCGCGCCAGCGCCCGCGCACCTGCTCTTCAAAAAGGACTTCAACCAGTTCGCCCATAAAACGCCTGTTTATGCGGGCAGCGATGCCCTCCTGCAGTTCCTCCAGCAAGCGGAAGCGGCGCCATTTCTCTTCATCGGGAACGTCATCCGCAAGACGGCGCGCCGCGACCGTCCCGGGGCGTTCGGAATAGCGAGCCAGGTGGGCGACATCCAGTTCGAGCTCTTCCAGCAAATGATAAGTGCGCATAAACTGGGACTCGCTCTCGCCCGGAAAGCCGACAATCACATCGGTGGCGATAGCGGCATGCGGCAGGCGCCCCCGGATGTTAGCCACCAGACTCCGGTAACCCTCAACCGTGTAGCCGCGCTGCATATCCTCCAGCACCCGGTCGTCGCCTGATTGGACCGGCACCTCAATATGGGGCATCACCCGGGGCAGTTCAGCGACCGTATCCAGCAGTTCAGTTGTCATCCAGTTCGGGTGGGAAGTCAGAAAGCGGATGCGTTCCAGCCCCTCCACCTCATGCACCCTGCGCAGCAGCCCTGAAAGGTCCGGGTTACCCGGGATGTCCCGGCCGTAGCGATCGACGATCTGCCCGAGCAGGGTGACCTCTTTCACACCCTGGGAGGCAAGCGAACGCACCTCCGCGACCACCTCCTCAGCCGGGCGGCTGCGTTCAGCGCCGCGCCGGTACGGGATCACGCAGAAGGTGCAGGCAAAAGAACAACCCAGCACCACCGGTACAAACGCCGCCACCATTTTTCCGCGCTCTTCAAGCGGAAGCAGGAGTTCCCCGTCCACAACCGCGTGGCGGCGGGATATGTCCGAAAGCTGCGCCTGGCGGGTCTCCTCCTGCAGCAGGTGAGCCAGGAGCGGACCGGGGTCAGAGGGCGGCGAGAACACATCCACAAAGGGGAAACGCTTTTGTAGAGCCTGGTAACTCTTAACGCCGACCAGGCAGCCCATCAGGTTGATCACCAGGTCCGGGCGGTCCTTCTTGAGCGGTTTCAGGGAGTTCAGCCTTCCGTAAGCCTTGTCCTCGGCGGACTGGCGCACAACACAGGTGTTCAGCACGATCACATCCGCCTCTTCCGCCCTGGGGACTGCCGAATAGCCGAGCCCTTCCAGGGAAGAAGCAACGCGCATTGAATCTGCCACATTCATCTGGCAGCCTTCTGTCCAAATATGATATTTCATGTCCATATTATAACGCAGGGGGCTCTAAATTTCATTTAATCCTTTCTTTACATAAAGGGATGGATTGGGATGATAAAATTGCCGCCATGCGCGGGTCTCCGATCCTGAAAATTATCCTGATACTGGCGGCGCTCACCCTTCTGGCTGGGCTGGCTTACCAGCTGCCGCCGGTAAACAAGCGCCTTTCCTGGCGGCTGGATTTCGCCCGGGCGTACCTGCGCGGGGTGATCGACCCGGTCCAATCGCCCCCGACCGCCCTGCCCGAGCCGCAGGTGCAGGTCACCAACAATGTGACCAGCACCCCCACCAGCACGCCCCAGCCCAGCCCGACCGTTACCGAGGTGAACACCCCCACCCCGACCGTCTCCCCGACCCCGCTCCCGGAGCAGGTTATTCTCGACCCGCCCCGCTGGGAGTACCAGGACATTAACAACTGCGGTCCGGCTGCCCTTACGATGTACCTGCGCTACTACGGCTGGGAGGGCGACCAGACCGTGATCGCGGAGGCGCTCAAACCGCAGCGGGAGGACCGCAATGTCAACGTGGAGGAACTGGCTTATTTTGTGCGCACCAACGTGGGCTGGCTGAACTTCGAATACCGGGTCGGGAGCGACCTGGAGATGCTCAAGGAGTTTCTGGCGAACGGCATCCCGGTGATGATCGAGGAGAGCTTTTACTTCGAAGGACCTTACTGGCCAAACGACGACCTGTGGGCTGCCCACTACCAGGTGCTGACCGGGTACGATGAAGCCAAAGAGGTCTTCATCGGGCAGGACAGCTACCACGGCGCAAACCAGGAGATACCCTATGAGGTTGTGGACGAGTACTGGCAGGCTTTTAACCGGGTTGTCATCCTGATTTACCTGCCCTGGCAGGAGGAGACCGTCAAAGCCATCCTGGGGCCGAACTGGGACCCGGCAACCAGCCGCGAGACCGCCCTCGAGCGCTCCAAGCGGGAAATCGAAGCCGCCCAGGACAACCCTTTTGCATGGTTCAACCTGGGCTCCAACCTGACCTATTTCGAGCGTTACACCGAAGCCGCCAGGGCGTTCGACGAAGCCCGCCGGCTGGGACTCCCGCAGCGCATGCTGCGCTACCAGTTCACACCTTTCATCGCTTACTTCCACAGCGGAAAGACCGACGACCTGATGGCGCTGACCGAATACGCCCTGAAAATCACGCCCAACGCAGAGGAAGCGCTGCTGTGGCACGGCTGGGGGCTGTACCGCCAGGGCGACAACGAGGGCGCCCTGGGCTATTTCCAGCAGGCGCTGTTTGAAAACCCCAACTACAGCGACGCCCAGTACGCGATCAGCTACCTGGGCGCGAATGAGTGAAAAATCGCACGAAAAGCTTAATATCCCCTCAAACGAGTCTTAATCTAAAGGTAACGCCTTTATGCTATACTTTTCTGGCATAATACACATTTAATTGGTAGATTATTTGAATTTAAAATATTTTTTAATTTTAATTTTGGCAGACCATATGCGGATTGAAACCGGATAGCTTTGTGACAATATCCTGTTTAATTTAAGGAGAATGACATGGAAAGAAAAAATGAGTTGCCGTCATTATTAAAGAGGCAGGGGCTCAACGCCAGCCGGATTATCCTGGCGCTCTTTATTGCAGCCGGGATCCTGCTGCCCGCCG
>JBJYWI010000204.1:0-4078 GCA_046259385.1 Anaerolineales bacterium | reverse complement strand
ATGACCATATAGCCCATGAATCCCCCCAAAAGTAAGAAAATAATCCGTATTCCATAGAATTCGCGGCCATGCAACCGAAGCGGGTTCCCTGCAATGACAAGCTGTTTATCAAGTTCGGAAATTGCACCCCCGGGAACTATGCGACCAATAAAATTTCCTATCAATCTGAAGAATGGCACTATAGTCCTGTCTAAAATTGAACCACTAATCTCCGGTCGTAAATTTATCGACTCACCTTCCCAGGAAATTCGAGAGGATTGAGGCTTGACGATAAAATCATCCAACCGTTGCTGTAATTCACTCTCACCAAAAAATCGCAATCCGATAATTAATATCAGCAAACCAATAACTATCACTATGAACCCAAATAACGGATAAATCATTAAGACCTCAAATTTGTTTACAAAACTACATTTCAATATTCTTTGGATATGTACTAATTATATATCGATGCGTGCCATTCTTCTGACGATAAAAAAGCCAAGTACGATCCCCACGAGAGCTACAATAGGAATACAAATAATTCTCCGGTCGAATAATCGCATCATGTATTCTGGACTGATAATGAGTAGAATCCCAAATACAAAAAATGGTAATAGAGAAAGGATATAACTGGTCATGCGTTGCTGAGTTGTTAAAACTCGTACCTCACCAAATAACCTGATGCGTTCGCGTATAGTTTCCGTTACAGAATTTAACATGGTGGTTAGATTTCCACCCACCTGATTCTGGATATTTATCGCTGTAACCAATAGATCAAGATCAACATTATCCATCCGCAAAGCCAGGTCTGAAAGAGCATCAGCTGCCGATCTTCCGTAACTAATTTCGTATAAAACTCGATTAAATTCTTCTGAAGCAGGTGGTTTGATTTCACGCCCAACTACTTCCAAAGATTGCAGCAGGCTGAATCCTGCTCTCACTGATCCTGTAATTAATACTAAAACATCAACAAGTTGATTGCTGAATTTCAATCTTCTCCGGTGCACGCTACGGTTCAATATAATACCTGGAATGATATAAGTCAATAAAGCAACCCCGATCCCAACAGGGATTGAGTTCGAAAACAGCGATCCCAGAAGAAAACCTAATGCAGTAAACGTTAATCTAGTGACAACATATTCGATCGAAGTGATGGGCCAATTGGCGCTGACTAAATTCAAGCGTAAAGATTCTGGAGCAAAACCAGAAAATGCGGCATTCAAACTTATTCGCAAACGCCTCACCCAACTACGACTGCGCGATGTCCCTCGCGGTCGAGCTACTTGCGGTACATTAGCATATATTTGCAACCGCTCATGAATCACATCCCCGCTCAAAACCAAACGTCGCATTCCCATAGCGAACAAGATAGTAAAAAGAAGAATAATTAAGCCAATTGCAATCTGTGTAGACATTATTTTCTCTGGAATTGAATGTACAACAATTTAATCTGCAACTTAGCCAATAAAAATTCCAACAATTCCTGTTTTATTGGGATGGTTTTACGCGGGAGACCACAGCACCCTGCCTTTGGTCCAGCTCAATAATACGTTTGGCGAATTCCTTATAAGAACGACTTGCTTTGCTGCGTGGAGCATTAACCACCAATGGTATGCCTCGGTTAATACTTCTTTCAGCTTCAACTGAATCATCAGGGATTTGGGCGAAGACATCCGTTTGCAATACCTGATTAAACTCATTTTGTTTAATACCACCGGGTTTGTCAAAACGGTTAATCACCAATAGCGTTTTCTCGTGCGGGTACGCTAATGATTGGCTTATCCGGAAAAAACGACTCACATCATGTAAAGCAGCTATATCCGGGGAAGATACGAGGAGTATCTTGTCCGCTGAATCCAAAAGAGTAACGGCATTTTCTCCCAGATGACTTCCAACATCGATGATGATAAAATCAAAATATCGCCTTAGATTAGTGACAACGGTAAATAAATCCTGCGGGCGCACCCCTTGTGCCGTTTGAAAATCAACAGGTGCCAATAAAGTGTATATCCCAGAAACATGCTCTTGAACTACATCTCTAACCAGTGTTTCATCCATTGAACTGGCATGGGGGATCAAATCAACTAGACTGTTGTGTGTCCTTAAATTTAGCATCACATCCAGATGTCCAAATTGTAATTTCCCCTCCATAAGAAGAACACGCGCCTCTGTTTGTTCATGCAAGGAGATCGCAAGGTTGGTAGCTAATGTTGAACATCCAACCCCACCGCGTGGACTGTATACAGCCAGCAAATTTACCTGACTGGGTTGGCTTACATCATGAACTGTCACAGATGGTTGTGCAAGCTTTCTTTTTGCCTGCAGATCACGCATTCGTCGGAGTGTACTTAGCAAATTTGCTTGGGTAAAGGGTTGAATGATGAATGCCTGAGCACCAGCCAGCATAGCCTGTTGTGCATTAATTGGATCATCATTTGGGAGAATAGCGATAATTAATAAATTGGGAAACTGAGAAACCAGAGTATCAATTAAATCCCAGGTTGAATTGCCTCGCAACACATGATCAATAATGGCGATATCGGCTTCAATGTCGTGTAAATCTCGTATCAAATTATCTGGGTCGTCGAGATTGTCTATCAACACTAAATCTTTCTGAGCTTCCAAGGAAGAATTTATTTGGTTTAGTGTTAATCCAGGGTCACAGATGCTGACAACTCTGGTTTGATCATCTGCAGGGCTCATTAATTGGTTTTTCCTTTCCTGATTTTCTCTTCGTTATATCGATCAAGAATATTCAATTATATCTTTTAGAATTATCGGATGATCTGTAATTGATAACGTTCCACGATGAAGTCTTCCGTTACTGGGATGGTATTAAACAATTGTTCCGATGTAGGAGACCGTAAAACAATATCAAATATTGATCCTGTATCCTTGAGGTGTTTCAATAACAACGCATCCTGAGGTGCCAAAGCCAGCATCAGGGCTAAAGGTTTGGTCTCTGTTCTTACAGGTTCTGGAGGTGGCAATGGAGTTGCAGTGGGTTCTGCACCAGGGGTGAGAATGGCTTCCGGGGCGGGAACCGCAGGTGCAGCTGGAGTAGGTTGTGCTACTTCAACAATATCCATTATCACCGCTGAAATTGTGATTCGCTGCATTGCATCGTAAGTAAATGTTTGCGATGTTTCTTCACCAGGACCGAGAAATTCGCCTTGAGTCTCCACCGTAACATCCTGCGTCACCAGGATATCTACCAGGTCACCTTTTTTCAGGATATTAAGATTGCTCATTAAATCTAAAATAGGGAAAGCCATCATTACCTGTTCGTCTTCAAGACTGAATGCCAAAGTGCGGTCAATCACATTGGATGGGTCCGCAAGATGATGTGGTAGCACCATCTCTCCTGCCACCATCGGAATTTCAACTACTTTTCCGACAACCTCATTGATGTCGGTTATGCGGTTCAATGGTACCAATTCCACAGGCACATCAACTACTTTCAGATCGCTGGGATTGAAAACAGAACCGCGTGAAATACCCCGGCTGGTAACCACAATTTTTTCAGTCACCGGCGGAGGTGGTGTCGCGATTACCTGGGGCGCGAATGCCGCCTGAAGAAATCGCCAGGTAACAAAAGCTCCAACGCCAATTATAATGATTCCGATAATAATTGAGAGCACTCCCCTTCGCCCAAATCTTCTCAAGTGATGCCTCCTTCTAGTTTGATTGTATTCATTTCAAATCCTGTATCAGCGCGTTAAGCTAATTGTCCATGCTCCCTCGGGATCACCGCCACCTGGAGTGCCAATAAAATTCGGATCATACCCGCTGATAAAACAACCCTCGAATGAATTTTCGTTTCCAAATATCGAATTTCCGTGCTCATCCAAGTTATTTGCTTCTAGCCAGGCGCGTGCGTGAATACTTGGTTCTTGGCAATCTTGATTGGGATTATCAGAAACGCAACTCAGTTTAAATAATTCAAAATCAGTCAAATGATACCACCATGTACTCGCATTTGTGTCCGAACAAGGTGTACCATCATACTGCGTGCACAACACATCCACATCTCCTGGACATGGATTGCAAGTTAACTTGTAAGCTTCAATGAGAGGATTTGTTGCTTGACAACTTG
>JBJYWI010000203.1:0-25840 GCA_046259385.1 Anaerolineales bacterium | reverse complement strand
ATTCTACTAATTGAACATGACATGCGAGTTGTGATGGGAATCAGTGAAAAAATCTCTGTACTCGATTTTGGCATGAAAATAGCGGAAGGCACACCTCTGGAAATACAGAAAAACCCACAGGTGATCGAAGCATACCTGGGCCGTGGAGCAGCAGCTGGTTTGACCGAGACCTCAACACCGGAAGCGGTTCAATAAAGGAATAATTCAATGGCATTATTGGAAGTCCAAGATATTCACTGTTATTATGGAAATATTCACGCATTAAATGGCGTTTCATTAACTGTTGAAGAAGGTGAGATTGTCACGCTGATTGGGGCTAACGGAGCAGGTAAAACGACCACACTGAGGGCAATCAGCGGCTTGCTCCCACCGAGAAGCGGCACAATTACCTATGAAGGAGAAGATCTTTCCAAGTACCAGACTCACCAGATCGTTTACAAAAATATCTCAATGGTGCCTGAAGGTCGCGGAATATTCGCCAAACTAACTGTATCCGAAAATCTAGATATGGGCGCTTTCTCTCGAAATGATAAAGAGGGTATTGAAGAGGATCGAAAGCGTGTATTTAAATTATTCCCGCGGCTTGAAGAGCGCTTGACCCAGGTTGCTGGAACACTTTCCGGCGGGGAGCAACAAATGCTTGCAACAGGGAGGGCGCTCATGACCCGCCCAAAACTGCTGCTTTTGGATGAACCCTCAATGGGACTGGCGCCGGTTCTGGTGGAGAGCATTTTTGAGACGATTGAAGAGATCAACAAGGAAGGAACCACAATCCTTCTGGTTGAACAAAATGCACAGATGGCATTATCGGTGGCCAACCGTGGTTATGTCCTCCAAACGGGAGAGATCGTCCTGGACGATTCAGCAACAAATCTGAAGCAGAACGAGATGGTTCAGAAAGCTTACCTCGGAATGGAATAATTTTATGACATTGAAATAATTTTGATAAAAGTACAGTGGCAAACAATATGCCACTGTACTTTTTTTTAGATTACAATCACCCGTAATCTAGGAGATAAGCGTGAAAAATACAACCGAAATCATCGTGATCGGAGGAGGGATTAACGGCGTATGCACGGCTTTTTCCCTTGCAAAAAGCGGGGTTGAAGTGACTCTGCTGGAAAAATCATTCATCGCCGGTGGACCAACCGGTCTATCCAGCGCGATTGTCAGACAGCATTATTCAAACCCGGTGACCGCCAGAATGGCGCTGAATTCCCTGCGAGTATGGCAAAACTTCACTGAGATTACAGGCGCCGAACCTGTATTCACTAATGAAAAATTTATGATCGGGGTGAGACCTGAAGATCTTGAGGGGGTAAAAGCCAACATAAAAATGCAACAATCTGTTGGGATCAAAACTCAATTCATCACACCGGATGAGATGATGGAGATAGATCCCAATCTGGATGTAAGCGGTCTTGGAGGAGGGGCATTTGAACCAGAAAGCGGTTACTGTGATCCAGCTGCCGCAGCGAATGGGTTCGCCCAAGCTGCCGGAAATCTGGGTGCAGAAATCAGGACGGGCGTCACCGTAACCAACCTGAGAGTTAAAGACGGTAGGATCGCAGGTGTGGAAACTACTCAGGGAAATCTATCAGCAGAGATTGTAATTGTCGCAGCCGGTCCTTGGACACCACACATTCTCTCAAAGGTTGGAATAGACGTACCCATCGAAACAGCCCGTGTGAAAGTCGTTTTATATAAAAAACCCATCGAGTTAGAACAACATGGCATCTGGGCGGATTTTATATCTCAAATATATCTCAGACCCGAAACTGGCAGGTTGATGCTGGTAGGTTCGATCTCGCCGATAGAAGAGACTGAAGAACAGATAATAAATCCGGATGTATTCAACGAAAAAGTGGAAATGGAGGTTATTGCGAGCTTTGGCGAGCGGGCTGCAATGCGCTATCCGGCGATGCAGAAAAGCCACGTTCACAGCAGTTACGCATCTCTGTACGATCTTACCCCTGATTGGCACCATATTCTTGATGCTGTACCTGGAATCGAAGGCTTATACATCTGCGCCGGAACAAGCGGACATGGGTTTAAACTGGGACCGGCAGTCGGGGAAATGATGGCAACCTTGGTAGTTAATGGAAAATCACCAGAAGATGATATCAACATGTTTGCCTTCGACAGGTTTAATGCCCGCCGTCCAATCCGCGGGCAATATGAATACTCCATTCTGGGCTGAACGAGGCTGAAATTATGGAGTTGCCTTCCAGCGCTGATTTTATAATTATAGGCGGGGGAGTTATGGGGGCGAGCATCGCATACCACCTGGCTAAATGCGGACAAAAGAGAATTCTCCTGCTTGAGAAAGAAGAATTCTTTGGTCAGGGAGCAACCGGTCGATGCGCCGGTGGCATACGATACCAGTTCGCAACTGAGGTAAATATTCGCCTTTCGATGGAAAGCTTGCCCATGCTGGAACGTTTCGAGGACGAAATCGGGCAGGCGATTGGTTACAACCCCTGTGGTTACTTGTTTTTAATTACAAATTTCAAAGACCAGCAAGTCTTCAAACAAAACGTAGCACTCCAACGCAAATTGGGTGTTGACACAATCTGGTTGGACGGGGATGAAATTCGAAAGATACTGCCGGATATGAAATTAGATGACATTATCTGCGGCACCATTCATTACAAAGATGGAATTGCAGATCCCAACAGTGTGGTGATGGGATACATCCAGGCAGGTCAAACCCTGGGGGTGAATGCACACACCGGGATAGAAGTCACCGGGATCGAGGTGGATTCCAATAGGATAAGAGGAGTCCAAACAAAAACTGGTTATATAAAAACCGGGACAGTCATCAACGCAGCCGGTCCCTGGTCTGGTCTGGTCGGAGAAATGGCTGGAGTAAATGTGCCCATCACACCTCTGCGAAGACAAATGCTGACCACCACCCCGCTGACTGATATCCCTACGGATTTTCCCTTTGTGATTGATTTCGCCCAATCATTATATTTCCACCGGGAAGGAGAAGGCTTGTTAACTGGCATGTCCAATCCTAACGAGAAGGTAGGATTTAATCAAACCGTGGACTCCGAGTGGGAACTTGTCCATCTTGAAGCAGCGGTGAAAAGGCTGCCGTTGCTTGCAAAAGCAGGTCTGGCAAGCCATTGGGCTGGACTCTACGAAATTACACCAGATGCTCACCCGATATATGGTGAAACCCCAGTTGAAGGTTTCTATGTTTGTGCTGGGTTTTCCGGACACGGGTTTATGCACGGTCCAATAAGCGGGAAAATAATGGCAGAAATTTTACTTGAAGGCAAGGCACGGACTGTTGATGTATCCATGCTGGAATTAAGACGCTTCGATGAAGGTAGGTTAATAAAAGAATACAATGTCGTGTAATAATGCACCCTCTCCTCAAGATAGTGTGGGGAATTTTGTTTTCATAAAATCACCTGGAAAGCAACAAAATGCCGGCTGCTGAGATTATCACAATCGGGACTGAGATACTGCTGGGTGAGATTGTGGATACAAACTCGAGGTTTATCGCCCGGAAACTACGTGATGCTGGGATTGACCTTTACCGCCAAACATCTGTGGGAGATAACCCTCAAAGAATTGCAAGCGCAATAAATTTTGGGATGCAGAGCAGTGAAATCATCATCACAACCGGTGGGCTCGGTCCAACGGTTGATGATCCGACCCGTGATGCAGTTGCATTCGCCCTGGGCAGTCCGACAGAATTTCGCCAGGAATTATGGGAGCAAATCAAGGCAAGATTCAAGAAATTCGGCAGGAAACCAACTGAAAACAATAAACGCCAGGCGTTTGTTCCGGTTGGGGCGATCGCGGTTGAAAATCCAGTTGGCACGGCACCGGCATTTATTATGGAAACCGGAGATCATTCCATTATTGCACTTCCGGGAGTACCACGTGAAATGGAGTACCTGCTTGAAAATGAGATCCTCCCATACCTAAAACGGCGCTATAAGATTACCGGAATCATAAAAACCCGAATAATCCATACAGCGGGGGTCGGAGAATCGCAAATTGACGAACGCATATCTGATCTCGAGAGGCAAACAAATCCTACAGTTGGCCTTTCTGCACACTCTGGACAGGTAGACATCCGGATTACCTGCAAAGCTGACAGTGAGGAAATGGCTGACAGGGATATATCCTGTACAGAAAGAAAAATTCGGGAAAGACTAGGCAATTGGATCTACGGTGCTGATGAAGATTCCCTGGAAGTGGCTGCCCTCAAAAAATTGAAGCAAAAAGGCTGGCGGCTTGCTGTAGCTGAAATCGGTCTGGGAGGCAGGATCATCCGCCATCTTTCCAGTGCATCTCAAGCACCGGAGCTGCTTCAATATAATATTTTCGCGGGCGGTGAAACAATTTCCAGTGAAAACACATTGAAAGAATTAGAATCAGCAACACAACAATTGTATGAAAGACTAAAGGTTGACGTGTGTTTAGGCACCATGTTGTCTTCCCAAACAGGGAAAATAGAAATTCACATCGTATTAATATCTCCAAGTGGAACAGAACATGTAACCCCGCTTTTCGGAGGCCCGCCTGAATACGCCCCAAGATGGGCTTTAAACCACAGTCTAAATTTCCTGCGCAATTTATAAAACACAGAATTTTTTTCTCGCTATTTTATCCAGATAAGGAAACCAGTGACAATCAACATTGATACCCTTCTAAGCAACGCAATCGTCCTGACTATGGACGAAAAACTGACACAATATGAACCTGGAGCAGTCGCTGTAAATGATGGAGAGATCCTTAATGTCGGTTTGGAAAAAACATTGAAAGGGAAATACGAACCATCAGAACATATTGACTGCCGGGGAAAAGTGCTGATGCCTGGTTTAATTAATGCCCACACGCATGTGCCGATGACTCTCATGCGAGGACTCGCTGATGACCTTCGACTTGACGTATGGCTTCTGGGTTTTATGATGCCGGTGGAGCGCGAATTCGTCGATCCCGAATTTGTGAGATTGGGAACTCAGATAGCCTGCCTGGAACAGATCAAATCCGGCATAACCTGTTTTGTGGATATGTATTATTTTGAGGATTACGTAGCAAAAGCGACAGCTGAAATTGGGATGCGGGCGATTTGTTCCCAGACCGTGCTTAAATTCCATGCACCGGATGCGGCATTTTATGAGGAATCTCTGGCTGTTGCCCGCGATTACATCCAGCGCTGGGTCGGGCATGAATTAATCGTACCTTCTATTGCGCCTCATGCTCCTTATACCTGCACGGAAGAAATTTTACACGCCTCAACTAAATTAGCGTTGGAATTTGATGTACCACTGTGCACCCACTTCGCTGAAACAGCCCAAGAGGTGGAAAATTCACGCGAACTATATGGGATGCCGGTTATTCCATATGCAAAAAAACATCACCTTCTGGATACAAAATTAATCGCGGCTCACTGCGTTCACATTGATGAAGGGGAGATTCAAACTTTACTTCATCATAACGTTGGAGTTGTTCACAACCCAACATCTAATTTAAAACTGGCATCGGGGTTTGCTCCGGTAAATGAAATGATCAATGTGGGGCTGAACGTCGGGATCGGAACAGATGGCCCTGCATCTAATAATGATCTGGACATGTTTGAAGAAATGAGGCTTGCAGCTTTCCTCGCGAAAAGCGTCAGCGGTGACCCAACCGCGCTGCCCGCCATTAAAGTTGTGGAGATGGCAACTCGAATCGGAGCCCAAGCAATACATCTGGACAACATAACCGGAACGCTCGAAATCGGCAAAAAAGCTGACCTAATACTGGTTGATCTAACTACAATTCACAATTTGCCCAGATTTAAAAGAGTTCCGGAATCGGTATATGCACAAATCGTGTACACAGCAAAATCCAGTGATGTAACCGACTTAATGGTGAACGGAACCTGGTTGATGCGGGACAGAAACATCGCAATTCCCACTATTGATGAGACCACTTTACGCCAGCAGGCGCAAGAATTTGCACAAAGAATTGACACATTCCTCATAGAACGAGAAAAATCAGTTCTTTCAAAACTTGTCGCTATTGGGGGCGCGACCGAAGAAGAAAGTTTTGAAGTTCAGGCAAAGGCGCGCATTCCCGACAGTATGCCCGTCCTTGAAGCAATCCAGAAACCAGAAATTGAGATTTTGTACAAGCGCCATTACCATGAATACGATACCTATTTTCTCTTTAACGATCCTCAACAAGGGACACTGCGTTACCGCGAAGATGAATTTATTGATGATCAAGGAAAGGTCAGCAATATTCGATACCGGTTGACATTAATTGGACCTGTTGAAGAGTACAAATTCCCGAGCGATGTACTGCTCTCCAGGAGCCGTTTCCTAGCTGCAGCAACACACAGCTTGAGGTTTTACCGCGAATATTTCATTCCAATGGATGAAGTTTTTATTGAAAAGGACCGCCAACGCTGGAGAGTCCTTTTTCAGGGAACCGAATTTTACATCAACCTCGACCGGATGGACCAACCTGATCTGGGGTTTTTCCTTGAAGTAAAAAGCCGGACATGGAGTTTGCGGGATGCAGAACACAAAGCTAAGATTGCAACAGACCTGATCGCACACCTGGGAGCTTCAGCCAACCAGATTGAATCAATGGATTATCTTGAACTAGTTCAAAGGATTTAAATAAAAAATCCTGCGCCACCCAAGCGCAGGATTTTCTCTTTTTATCAGCACCTACACATTAATAACCGAATCCTCTGACCCATACCCGTTTGGAACGTATTCGTCCGCATCCCAGTCGTTCTCCCAGCGCTTACCATCTATCAGGTAGCGGAATCGATAAGAATTTCCAGGTGTGAGGGAAACCGTAGTAGAGAAATTGCCATCCTTACGCTTCTTCATGGGATTCTCGTCAGCTTTCCAGCTATTAAAATCACCACACAGGGCAACTTTCTTTGCAGATACTTCCCGCGATAATTGAAATGTAACCCGGCATGATTTCCCGGTTTTTAAGTAAGTTTTTTTCATAGTATTTCTCCTTCAAGCGATAAAATAACAACAACTTACCACAATTGTTGATTGAACACCAAAAAACAAGCCGTTATCTTACCACATTATGACATTTTTCTCAAAAGGTTCAGAAATAAGATGGTTTGAATTCGACTTATAATTAGGACAATAAGGTAAAAATCAGGAGCATTACATGGAATACAGGTTTTTAGGCAATTCTGGTCTGAAGGTATCAGCGTTATCGTACGGAGCCTGGGTCACTTTCGCCAATCAAGTTGATTCTAAATTGGCAACAGAGTTGATGACAACAGCATATGAATCCGGAGTAAATTTTTTCGACAACGCAGAAGTATATGCCAGTGGTAAAGCGGAAAAGATTATGGGACAGGTCATTAAGGATGTTGGTTGGAAAAGATCAGACTTAGTGATTTCAACAAAACTTTTTTGGGGGGGAGATGGACCGAATAACAGCGGGTTATCACGCAAGCATATTCTCGAGGGAATAGACAAATCGCTGAACAGACTTCAATTGGATTACGTTGATCTGATTTTCTGCCATCGACCAGATTTATTTACACCGATAGAAGAAACTGTTAGAGCAATGAACCATATCCTCCAGCAAGGGAAAGCTTTCTACTGGGGAACAAGCGAGTGGAACGCCCGCCAGATCATGGAGGCTTACCAGATTGCCAGACGAGAACACTTAATCCCTCCGCTTATGGAACAGCCAGAATACAACATGTTCCACAGAGATAAAATGGAAGTTGAATTCGCCCCACTTTTTAAAGAATTCGGGTTGGGCACGACAACATGGAGTCCTTTAGCAAGCGGTATGCTTACTGGAAAGTACAAAGAAGGCATACCTAAAGGAACCAGGTCTACGCTGGATGGGTATGGTTGGTTAAAATCCAGATTTGAAAGCGAACAGGCGCGAGAAAGGATATCAAAGGTCCAACAACTAATCCCTATCACTGAGGAACTTGGCTGCACAATGGCGCAATTAGCCATCGCATGGTGCCTTAAAAACCAGAATGTAAGCACTGTTATCACAGGCGCCTCAAAAAAGACACAAATGATGGAGAATTTAAAGTCGGTCAGTGTGGTAGAAATGCTAAGCGGTGATATTATGGAAAGGATCGAGAACATTTTGGATAATAAGCCGCAAGGAGAAAAAGACTGGCGGTGATACCCCATCAACCGGAGGAAGGTTTGTTAAAAGGATTAAGAAAGATTTTTAAACCAAAGAGGAAAGAAGAAAGAGACGAATTTCAAAAAAAGCTCCACGCCACAAAATTTCAGAATCTTAATCTAGCTGAGTTTACAAGGATACAAGATTCAAATTACTCAGCCGGTTGGAGCACTTCCCTTGGCAAACTCCGATCCCAAAATCAGGATGCTATCCTGGCTGTATCGACGACAATCAAGTCGGGTAGTCTCGATCGATTCATCGGTATTTTTGCGGTTGCGGATGGGATGGGCGGTCACAGAGATGGAGACCTCGCTAGTCAGATTGCGATACAGGCATTCTTGAGCAATACTCTTCCAGAATTAACAACCCACAGCGAAGTACAAGCTTCGAGACCAGATACTGACCGGGTAAAAGAAATTTTACAAACTGGCACCCTGGCTGCGCACAGGCAGGTTAGTGAAGAGGTTCCGGGTGGCGGAACTACTTTTACTGCAGCGGTAATAATTGGCGACCAAGTTGTTATTACTCATACCGGAGACAGCCGGGCTTACTTTGTGAATGAAAAAAGTGAACTAAAATTATTAACGCGCGATCACAGTGTGGTAAACCGCATGATCGAATTGGGAAGAATAACCGAGAAACAAGCAGCAGAACACCCGAGAAGAAATGTGCTCTACCGCGCGTTGGGTCAGGCAGAATTCAACCAACCAGATATCTCTGTCCATTCAATTTCCAATTCAAAATACCTGCTGCTTTGTTCCGATGGTTTATGGGGTGTGTTAAGTGAAAACAAGATTTCTGAAATTATCAATTCAACACTGACACCTCAACTTGCCTGTTTAAAGATGGTCGAAGAAACGAATAAGGCAGGCGGACCCGACAATATCTCAACCATCCTAGTGCGTTTTCCGGGTTTTCAGAAATGAATGGAAGCTAATTAATTCTCCATGTTTAAAAAACCAATTCAGGAGCAGACAATGTCGAATGATCAATTTAAAAACAGAGTAATTCTCGTAGTCGATGATGAAGAGAGAATGGTGCGTTTTATCAGATTAAATTTGGAACACGACGGTTTTAAAGTAATAGAAGCCTTCAACGGCACCCAAGCAATCAACCAGGTTAGAAGCAATCTGCCTGATCTTGTTCTCTTAGATATTATGATGCCGGATATGGATGGCTTTGAGGTGCTGCGAATTATCAGGGAAACCAGCAATGTTCCGGTGATCATGCTGACTGCAAAAGGGGAAGAGGACGATAGAGTGCGAGGTCTTGAATTAGGCGCTGATGATTACGTAACCAAACCTTTCAGCCCCAGAGAGCTCGTCAGCCGGGTGCGGGCTGTTTTGCGAAGAACTGAAACAACCGGGGTCAGCACACACGGGTTGATTGAAGTGGACGATCGATTAAAACTAGATTTCGACCGTCGAGAAATCTGGGTGGACGGCGAATTGGTTAAACTGCGACCTACGGAATACCGTCTTTTATATCACCTGGTTCAAAATGCAGGTTGGGTTGTTACACATGACCAGATACTCGGAAAAGTCTGGGGGTACGAATACCGCGATGAACCACATTATGTACGGTTGTATATTAATTACCTTCGAAAAAAACTTGAAGAAGATCCGGCAAATCCAAAGTACATCCTTACTGAACGGGGAGTCGGGTACAGGTTCGTTGATTATAAAAGAAAAGAAACTTCTGAAGACCAATAAAATTCCATCCACATGAGCGCAGCTGAAAAATCATCAACCTGGGTGGAGATCGACCTAACCGCCATAAGGGAAAATGTCCGGGCATTTCTGATGCAAACGGGCAGGGAATTGATGGCAATTGTTAAGGCGAATGCATATGGACATGGAGCAGTACCGGTTGCAAGAACGGCAGTTCAAAGCGGTGCTACCTGGTTAGGCGTCAGCCGTATTGAAGAAGCACTTGAACTGAGAGAAGCCGGCATTGATACAAAAATTCTGATTCTGGGGTATACCCCACCACGCAAGATTTCAACAGCAATCAGGAACCATGTTTCGATCGCTTGCTGGGACCGGAGACAAATCGACCTGATTTCAAAATTCGCGGTGAATAACAGGATCGATGCAAAAGCACACCTGAAAGTCGACACCGGAATGAGCAGGCTCGGCGCGTCCTATCAATCAGCAGAATCCATCGCCGAATATATCATCAAGAAACCCGGCGTTGAATTTGAAGGGTTATTTACCCACTATGCTTGCGCAGATGAACCAAATACCGCGGTGACTGACCTCCAGGAAAGACGTTTCATGGATTTGTTGAATCGTCTTGAAAAGAACCAGACGCTGCCGGGAATTCTCCATGTCTCAAATTCAGCTGCTGCGCTTGTCAGGCCTTCCTCATACTTTAATATGGTCAGGATTGGTATTGCTTTGTACGGATTGCATCCCTCAAGAAACCGCATGCTGAATGAAAATTTCTCGCCTGCGTTAAGCTGGAAATCGATTTTAAGCCAGGTGAAGGATGTCCCCCCGGGAACAGGAATAAGTTACGGGCATGAATACATCACAAGCAAACGTGAATTGATCGGGACCATCCCAACCGGTTACGGAGACGGGTACAGGAGGGTGAAAGGCAATAATGTTTTAGTAGGTGGTAAACGTGTTCCGGTTGTTGGGCGGGTTTGTATGGACTATATTATGGTCAATTTAGATGATGCGCCGGATGCAAAAGAAGGAGATGAAGTGGTTATAATTGGTTCACAAAATGGGATTTCTATCACTGCTGAAGAAATCGCAAACCGTTGGGATACGATAAACTATGAGGTCGTTTGCGGAATAACAGCTCGAGTACCCCGGATTTATTTTAATTAAGTCAGCTTGTGGGAAAATAATAAATCAACTATACTCCGACCAGGAGTTATTTATGGCATCAAAACAAAGGATTTTACTGGTAGACGATCATGAAGTTGTAAGGTTGGGATTAAAAGCGCTGCTTGAGCGTCACCCGAACTTTGAAGTTGTTGCTGAAGCTAGCACATCAAGAGAAGCAATTGAACGTGTAGGCACTTATTCGCCGGATGTTGTTGTGATGGACATCCGTCTTCCCGGTGGTTCCGGAATAGAAGCATGCGAGGAGATTTCTGAAAAATATCCGGATACAAAAGTCATCATGCTAACCTCATACGCCGAAGATGAAATGCTTTTCTCCGCCATCCGGGCGGGAGCAGCTGGCTATGTATTAAAACAAATCGGAGGCGAGGACCTCGTAAGGGCAATTGAAGCTGTTGGAAGGGGAGAGGCGCTGCTTGACCCCGCTGTTACTCAGCGGATATTCCAGGAAGTCCGGAAAGCAGCAAAGGAGGAAGAGGCATCCGCTTTTTCTGCTCTAACCCAGCAGGAGCGACATGTACTGCTGCTTGTCTCTGAGGGAAAAACAAATAGAGAAATCGCAAAAGCACTATTCCTGGGTGAGGGAACTGTCAGAAACTACGTCAGCAGCATTCTCTCAAAGCTGGGCGTAAGCAACCGGGCAGAAGCGGCAGCATATGCAGTAGAGCACAATCTACGCGATTATCTATGACCGGCATACCTCGCATGGGCAAAGCGCCCGTAAATAGTTCCAGTTGTAAATGCCGTATTGGTGCCCATCCTCCCACTCGAAAGTAACTGCGTAAGAACCAACGGCCTCAAGGTGTCTCAACCTGGATTCGGGTGTATCTTCATCAGGCAACGACCATATATCTTCGTCTGGCAAACCGCCCATATTCTCGTGACCTCCCCGACATTCGGCACATGGGCAGGCGTTTCTCAAAAGTGCAAATGAATATACACTGGAATGGCCGTCATTCCAAGAGATTAATAACTCTCTGGTTTTCCGATTTGCTGTGATTTCAGTTGGTTTAATAATTGACATGAGCAGTATCCTTACCTTAAGGGTTCTCAACAATCGATAAATAATCGACAACAGCCCACCCCTGGCGGGTTTCATCGTAATAACCTTTGAGGTACCACCAAACATAACCATCAACGTTTCGCGGTCCATCATCCACAACAAAAACCTCGGTCTCTTCCCCAAGCATCTTTACATTCCCACCCAATCCCGGTTCATCGCGCAAACGGAGTCCATCGCCGCCTGTACCGGTTATCTTAACGTAAGTCCCGGTTGAAATCTCCCCCGGCGATTGAGTAGAAGAACCCGAATCAGATTGATCAATATTCGGTGGTGCCTGCCCGGCAGAATTTGACACTGATTGAAGTATTTCAGGAGTTGCAGTACTGGCTGGAATCTTCTGAACCACTGGAGGAAGCACTTCGGTCCGCAGCGAGGCTGGTTTCATGAGCAGGATGCTGATCAAAAAAACAAAAATCAGGGAGCAAGCGAAAAGAAAAGAACCAACGATAACCCAACGGTTAAACAATATGCGGATTGACGACATCAAAGTTTCCTGGATAGAGGGACACTAGACCGGCATCAGAAAAAAGGTTAAAGCCAGAATTAAATATACAGCCACTAACTCGGCTCCTTCAAGCCAATTCGATTCCCCATCGGATGAAACGAGTGCTGTAATTAGCACTCCAGCGACCAATGCCAGCAGTTCTACCTCATTAAAAATTAACTGCATGGGATTCCCTATAAATAAACTTACAAAGACCAGAACTGGAGCGACAAATAAAGCTATTTGCAAGCTTGATGCGATTGCGATTTCAACACTCAGCTCCATCTTATTCTGGATTGCCACTTTTACCGCTACCAGGTGTTCAGCGACATTACCAATAATTGGAATCAGGATGATACCAAGAAAGAATTCTGAAATTCCCAGGCTTAACATTACCGGCTCAACAGAACCAATCAACAACTCACTCATAATTACCACACCAAATGTCGCCAATCCCAGGATAACAATTGATTTTCTAGTGCTCCAGGCAGGATGCACTTCGGTCATCTCTTCAGGTTCATAAATGTTTCCCATTGAAGGATTTGTTTCGACGCTTGGGCGAGACGACAATGGACCCCTGTCCGTCTTCAAGCTGTAAACCACGCCCAGGATGTAGAGGACAATCATGATTATAGCAACTCCAATACTCAATGCCTCAACTCCCGGGCTGTCACTCTGGCCAATATATCCGCTCAAAAGCGACGGTATTAATAGCGCGATTACTGCAAGCACTAGCAGAATCGCATTATTTCCAGCCTGACGACGGTCAAATATCTGCACCCCATTTTTTATCCCACCCAATACCATGGACATCCCCAATACAAGCAGTACATTTCCAAGTATCGATCCGGTTATAGAAGCTTTCACAAGCTCCAATAAACCTTCACGAATCGCGATAATTGTTATAATTAATTCAGCCGCGTTTCCAAGAGTCGCATTTAATAATCCGCCAATACGCGGACCGGTAGCTGTAGCCAGAATATCCGTTGACTCGCCGATATAACCTGCAAGGGGGATTATCGCCAGAGCTGAAAACAGAAACAATAGGATCTCTCCCCAGTTAAGAAACTCAGCCAGAATGGATAATGGAACCAGCAGAAGTAAAATATCGCCAATTTTTCGTAAATGAATAAAACCTAAATTCATTATTTCAGCAAAAATCCCTTTCAAGACTCAACTGCCGCAAAGATTTTACCCGATAATGAAAGATTATCTGTTTATTAGAAAAGACTCTCGAATTGGTATAATTTCCCTGCGATAATAAAAAGTGGTGAGGAGCCAGAGAAAAACCTGACCCACCTCATTATAAAAAATATTTTACGAATCGATATGTCTGAAAGCATAATCCTGGGAGAGCGTTACGAGTTAGAGGAAAGAATTGGTTCGGGCGGTATGGCAATGGTATTCCGCGCCCGTGATTTAATGCTTGAGAGAACTGTTGCCATAAAAACTCTGCGAAAAGATTATTCAAACGATCCAAATTTCCGTGAAAGGTTCCGGGAGGAAGCGAAAGCAGCCGCAAAACTTTCCCACCCAAATATCGTCACCGTGCACGATTTCGGGCTGGATTCCGACCGGCTTTACCTGGTTATGGAATACGTACCAGGTACCGATTTAAAAACTCTGCTGAAGAAAGACGGGGGTCTCACTGTAGAACGAGCATTGCCTCTTATTACCCAGGCATGTGCTGGGGTCGGGTTCGCGCACCGGGCTGGTGTGGTTCATTGTGATGTGAAACCTCAGAATATGCTTGTAACACCGGATGGGTTGCTAAAAGTTGTGGATTTTGGAATTGCACGGGCGCTTTCCGCTATCAAACCAGATGAAAAAACAAAGGTTGTCTGGGGTTCGCCAAATTACTTCTCCCCGGAACAGGCTTCCGGTGCTGCTCCTTCACCAGCTTCTGACGTTTACGCGCTTGGAGTAGTATTGTATGAGATGACTACTGGCTACCTTCCATTCAAAGCCTCTAATTCTCAGGAATTAGCCAAACTACATCGTGAGGCTTTACCCACCCCACCAAGAAATTTTAACCCGGAGATCAGCCTGGAATTTGAAGAGGTAATCCTGAAAGCGCTTTCAAAAAATCCATCTCAACGATACCGCTCTGCGGTTCAAATGGGTCGGGTGCTGGTTGAACTCGGAACCCAAACTAAAGAAAAATATATGAGCCCAACCGAAATGCTTACCCATTCAAACACCACCGCCCAGAGTGTTTCAACTTCCAGATCAACTTACCATGCTTCAACAGACACTGGGGCTCCGCTCCCAAACGAAAGCGATCTCGATTACTCGGAAACTAACCGTTATGCATCAAGTTCTTCCGAACTCCAAAATATTGACTGGCTTACCTGGATTATTGGATTAACTGCATTAATCGCGTTCGGAGGGCTGATCCCTTTCTGGCTGTGGGTATATTACACATTGAATCCGCCCTGATGTACCTGAACAATCAATCTTTTTAGCCGCTTATTGCCGTTAATTATACAAAATAAAGAATCACAGCCTTGCTGTGATTCTTTTTCAATCGCGGGAGGTTTAATACCAGATTATGTCTTAGCCATTGTGCGGATACACTTAGCACACAGGACCTTTCTAACCTTCCGGTTCCCCTCATAAAGAGTGATGGTCTGCAAATTAGGTCGGAATTTCCGGTTAGTGGTCTTTTTTGACCAGGGGCGACTACGCCCAAATGTTGTTTTTTTACCGCAGTTGGCACATTTCGCCATTTGAATTTCCTTTCAATTCCATCCGACAATAAAACTACTGCGCCAAATGGGATAATTTCAATTAGAATGTGTATTTACCGATTAAAAAAGATGGTAATATCCTTGTATTAAGGAGATATCCATGTTTGTAGCCGCCCAATATTACCATAAACTAAATAGGTTTTCAAGAATTCGGAATAGAATTCTGATGATCACTGAACCTAAACCTTAGTGAGGTTAAATATGACGGAAGAAACACCCCCTCTTGGCAGCATTCTTGTTATGCCGCGTGCAATTGCCAGCATCGCTTATCAGGCGACACTTGAGTCATACGGCGTTGTCGGGTTGACATCAAAAAACATTATGGATGGTTTAACACAAGTAATAGTAAAAGATCCTACTTACGGCGTTGATGTAGAGTATGACGGCACAAATATAAACATCGACTTATACGTGATAATTGAATACGGGACAAGGATTAAATCTGTTGCGAATAGTGTCTGCAATACAGTCCGGTATCATGTCGAAAAAGCAATGGGTATGCCGGTTAATGAAATTAATGTTCATGTCCAGGGATTGAGAATCAGCGACCTCGATTAGTTTATATCAACCTGCTCACCAACCCTGATATAAGAGGAGAGAGAGGATGGAATTGGATCCCCAGATTGCAGAAAGGCGGGATTATTATCGAAAAAAAGTGATTGACGGGCGCGCTCTCAGCCATTTAGTAAAGGCTGGTTTAACCTGGCTGCGAACGAACCAGGAAATTGTCAACGCTCTCAACGTTTTTCCGGTTCCTGATGGTGATACTGGGACAAACATGATTCTGACAATGCAGGCTGCGTACGATGAGATTTCAAATTTTGAGGAAACCAGCTTCAGCAAAACTATTCAAACAATAGCCCATGGCGCATTAATGGGCGCAAGGGGAAATTCAGGCGTCATACTTTCCCAAATCTGGCGCGGATTTGCCCGCGCTGTCGATAATAATGATACCCTTGACGCAGTCGCATTTGCTGGAGGCCTTTCGGAAGCGCGCGAAACTGCCTACAAAGGTGTCGTACGACCAGTTGAAGGAACAATATTAACCGTCATAAAAGACATCTCTCATGCCGCTGAAGAAGTGATATCCGAAATTCACGACCCAATTCAATTACTGGAAACTATTGTAAACGCCGCTGAAGAATCTGTTGAGCGGACTCCAGAGTTACTGGATGTGCTGAAAGAAGCAGGCGTAGTGGATGCTGGTGGAAAAGGCCTTTTTTTCATATTAGAAGGGATGTTGCGGTATATTGATGGACAACCGCTTGATAAAACCATTGCGACTGTCACTCCATTATCTGAACTTATCCTAGATGAATCAATGGAATCTATTGAACCAGGGCAGGATTGGGAAGTGATTGTCGATTTTCGCTGTAATCAAGAATTGGATATAAACAATTTTTTTTCAGAACTGGAATCTATGGGTACTTCAATTCAATTTGGAGAAGGAGATAGTCTTTACCGTTTGCATATCCACGTCCCAGACGAGAATTATTACCTTCCTGAAAATTATATAAAAGAACTTGGTATCGTAACAAGGGTCGCTAAAGAAAACCTGGTAAACCAGATTGAATCCAGAAGACCAGCAAAGCAAGAGTCAGAACCAGAAATTTCTCCAGTCGAACCGGGAAATATTGGCGTAGTTGCCGTGGTGCCGGGCTCCGGGATTGCAAAAATATTTGCCAGTATGGGTGTCGCAGCGATTGTTGAGGGCGGTCAAACAATGAATCCAAGTACAGAAGAAATCATATCGAAATTCGAAAATCTTCCCACGGAAAAAATCATCATCCTTCCGAACAATAAAAATATATATATGGCTGCAAAAAATGCAGCAGAGTTATCAAATAAACAGGTTGCGGTTGTACCCACAAAAACCATACCCCAAGGTTTAAGTGCAATGCTGCGTCTTGTTCCTGATGGGGATTTCGATAAAGTAGTCTCCGAGATGAACGAAGCAATCAGCGAAGTTGAAACTGGAGAGATAACGACTTCCACACGCACCGTTGAAATTGACGGCGTGAAAGCGAGAAAAGGGGATATCATTGCGCTGCTCAATGGAAGAATGGTCGCAGCTACTGAGAACCTGGAAAAAACCAGCCTTGCGCTGCTTGAGCACGCCAACGTCCAGGATTACGAATTAATCACTTTATTTTATGGGGATAATGTTACACTGGAAGAAGCCCGCCAGATTGAAAATGCTGTCCGGCAGAAATACCCTGAGCACGTAATTGAAATGCATGAAGGACGCCAACCGCATTATCAATTTATTTTCTCCATTGAATAAAATTATTTAAACCAGAAATTCTTTTCTGGTTAATTTACCTTTATAACAGAATATATGTTGAAAACCGCAATTGTCACAGACAGCACCGCGGATATTCCCGATGATGTTGTTCGGGAATACGATATCCATGTCATTCCAAACATACTGATCATTGAAAACCAGAACTTCAGGGATGGAATTGATTTAACACGAAGCGAATTCTATGAACTGCTGCCTAACTTAAAAAACCCACCAACAACTGCCACTGCATCAGCAGGTTCTTACCAGCAGCTGTATGAGAACCTGTTCAATAGTGGGTATGACCAGGTTATTTCACTGCATGTTTCAAAGGAATTCAGCGGAGTGTTAAATGCAGCAAGCACTGCTGCCCAGTTGTTTAAGAGCCAGGTTTTTGTGGTTGACAGCAAATCCGTATCCCTGGGGCTGGGTTTTCAAGTAATTGAATGTGCAAGAACTGCTCTGGAAACAGGTGATATAAATACGATTGTAAGAAGAATAAAGAATTTACAACCAAAGATCAGATTATGCGCAATGCTGGACACACTTGAATACTTACATCGAAGCGGCAGGGTTTCCTGGGCGCGTGCCCGGATAGGCAATCTACTACGCGTCAAAACTTTTATCGAAGTAAAAGACGGTCAGGCGAGAAGGATTGAAGATGTGCGCACCAGGAAGAAAGGGATTGAACGATTGTTATTTTATTTGAGAAGTCACGGACCCCTGGAAAAGCTCGCAATCCTTCACTCCAACGCAGTACATGAAGCAAACATTTTTCTCCAGGCTTACAACAATGATCTAAAAGAGATACCATTTATCGTAAATGTGACCACAACAATAGGCACACACGTCGGACCGAATGGTCTGGGGTTCGCCGCGGTGCTTAAATAATTATATAATCCAATGGAAAATGAAAAAATCGATAGAAAAATTACAGAAATTTTTTAAGTTAGAATCCGAGCGGGGATTCGACAACCATGCTGTTCTAGGTGGTCTTGTCCGGATGCTGGATCACTGGGAGGCGGAAGCAAGGGCTGAATACGTAGACGAAGACCTTATAAGGGCAGTGTCCGATAGAATCCACGACTATTCACAATTATCCCCAAAATCCAGAGCTGAAGCAATTGATGGTTTATGGCGCAGGGTCGTACAGGAAGAACAGGCGCCAACGATCAGTTTTGAGTACCAAGAACCAGAACAGATGGAAAGCGTGCCTGCACCACTCCGTGAGCCCATACCTGGACCTGAATCCGCAAATCAAATATCTTCACAAGAAGAAGAACATCAAACTGAAGAAAAACAAAAAATCATTCGCGACAAACCAGAAATAACTCAAACAGCCAGTAAAAAATCGGAAGATGACCAGGGGGCTGGTGACTTTGACACCCCGGTTTCGGTGCTTCATGGGGTAGGACCGCGAAACTCTGAAACCCTTGAACAAATCGGGATTCGCGTAATTCGAGATTTGTTGTACCACTTCCCCCGACGATACGATGATTATTCAAAATTCAAGCAAATAAATCGACTCACATATGGAGAGGAGATAACAATAATCGGAACGATACAGAATGTGAGTACGCGATCTATCCGGGGGGGAAAAAACAAAATTGTTGAAGCTGTAATAAGTGATGGCAGCGGTGATTTACGAATTACCTGGTTCAACCAACCATGGGTTGCCAAACGCTTTCATAAAGGGTTTCAAATAGTGGTCTCGGGCAAAATTGACCGTTACCTGGGGCGACTAACAATGAATAACCCTGAATGGGAGCCTTTAGATAAGCAGCATCTCAATACGGCTCGGATTGTCCCAGTTTACCCCTTGACTTCGCAAATAACCCAGCGCTGGCTGCGAAGACTAATGAACCAGGTTGTCTCTTTCTGGGCGCCAAAATTTAAAGACCCCTTACCGGCGAATATTAAATCCAGGGAAGGTTTGATGGATTTACAAGATGCTCTGGTGCAAATCCACTTTCCGGATTCAGAGGAGGAATTAAAACGCGCCAGATTCCGGATTGCATTTGATGAGATTTTTTTACTCCAACTTGGTGTACTTCAACAAAAGAGGAGCTGGCAAGAACGCACTGCTGTCAATTTCCCACTGGATAACCACTGGTGGGAGGGTCAAAAAGCCAGATTGCCTTTTACATTGACAGATGCCCAGAGGGTTGCAATTGATGACATAAAGAACGATCTAGAATCGGGGCATCCGATGAACCGCCTGCTGCAGGGGGATGTCGGGTCAGGAAAGACTGTTATCGCGGCTGTGGCAATTTCAGCAGTCTCACAATTTAACGCCCAATCAGCTCTCATGGCTCCTACCAGCATTTTAGCTGAACAGCATTACTACCACATTCAAGAACTGCTCCAAAAACACCTCTCCATCAGGCACGACACCTCCGCTCAAATTGAAGCCCAGGATATCCGCCTTCTGTTAGGTTCCACACCGGAAACGGAAAAAGATAAGATACGGTCAGGCTTGTCAAACGGCTCTGTAAAACTGGTAATCGGCACCCATGCGCTGATTGAAGACCCGATTGATTTCGCCAACTTGCAGCTGGTAATCATCGACGAGCAACATCGGTTCGGCGTTGAACAACGGGCAGCTCTGCGTTCAAAAGGCACAAATCCGCATCTAATGGTGTTGACTGCCACCCCCATCCCGCGCTCTTTGGCTTTGACAATTTACGGAGACCTTGATTTAAGCGTAATCGATGAGCTTCCCCCAGGACGCAAGAAAATTGAGACGCATATTCTAACTCCATATGACCGGGAACGCGTTTACGCATTCATCCGAAAAGAGGTGGAAAAAGGAAACCAGGCTTTTTTCATATATCCTCTGGTTGAAGAGAGCGACAAAATTGACAGCAAAGCTGCAGTAGAAGAACACACCCGCTTACAGCATGAAATATTTCCAGATTTAAAAATTGGATTGCTGCACGGAAGGCTGAGACCTGCTGAAAAAGAATCGGTAATGGCGGATTTCAGAAACGGGGCATATCAAATTTTGGTTTCCACCTCCGTTGTTGAAGTCGGTGTCGACATACCCAATGCGACAGTGATTGTCATTGAAGGAGCACATCGCTTCGGATTATCCCAACTACACCAATTCCGTGGAAGGGTAGGCCGTGGGTCCGAAAAATCATACTGCATATTAATTCCAGATTCCGCTGATAATGTAGAGAATGAACGCTTAAAAATAATGGCGGAAACAGATGATGGATTCATTCTTGCGGAACGGGACTTAGAACTAAGAGGTCCAGGGCAATTTCTTGGAACGAGGCAATCAGGGTATTCAGATTTGAGACTCGCCAACCTTACGGATATCAAGCTGATTTCAAACGCCCGTAAAAGCGCACAGATTTTGTTTGAAAACGATCCAGAACTAAAATCCCCACAAAACCAGGGGCTAAAGGAGGTTTATTTATTAGCCTGGGGAACTGGCAAAGGCGACATTAGTTGAGCCCTGAATTAGAATTCGAATAAATTTGTTTAAAAAATATCGTAAAATTGTAATATGGTAAGAGCATTATTCCCCGGGACATTCGATCCGATACACTACGGACACATTGATATTGCAGTAAGAGCAAGCAAATTATTTGATGAAATTGTTGTGGCTGTATACGATAAACCCATCAAATCACTGCTTTTCAAGCCGGAAGAACGGATAGAATTGGTTAAAAAATCATTTACACATACGCCTAAAATCCAGGTCAAAGGATACTGCGGACTGACTGTCGAATTCTGCCGCAAGATTGAAGCCAAAGTAATTGTCAGAGGGTTACGCGTTTTCTCCGATTTTGAGTACGAGTTTCGGATGGCTCTGGCAAACCATCGCCTGGCACCGAATATTGAACTGGTATCTCTTATAACCGCTGAGGAGCATACTTTTCTGTCGTCATCGACAGTGAAAGAAATCGCATCACTCAAAGGTGATGTCAGCAGCATGGTACCCCATCATGTGGAGATTGCCTTGATTGAGCGATTCAAGGAACTCGGTGATGGTCAGGAAGTCGTGCCGGTAACTTCATTGAGAGATTAGACTTACTCAAGAAAACTGTGAAATAATGCTTAATATTCTTTACAATATTATGAAGAACGTTTTTCACCACCCATTTTATATTGATTGGCATTGAGGGGAGGCACTCAATGGATATACTGCATCTCGTGGACCTATTGGAGGACCTTTTGAACCAGAGCCGACCTCTCTGGTTTACAAACAATGTGATTGTTGATGAAGACAAGATGCTGGATATCATCGACCAGATGCGAGTTACCATCCCCGATGAGATTAAAAAATCTCAACAGTTTCTCGCTCAGCGTGATCGAATCTTCGCCCAGGCTCAGGAGGAAGCTAACCGGACAATTGCAATCGCACGAGAAAAAAGTGAACAACTGGTTGAAAGAGATTCAATCGTACAGGCAGCCAAAGCACGCGCCGATGAGATTATCAAACAATCCCAACTGGAAGTAGAACAAATTCGGCGCGAATCTGATGAATACGTGATTGAAACACTTACAAAATTGGAAATGGAATTGGACCGCTATTTAAACCAAGTCCGGAATGGGATACATACCCTGCAGAAGGAGCACAAGTCTGAACCGTAAATTTATTACAGAATCCCCCAACCCGGGGATTTTTTCTTAAATTGGAATAAACTTTGACATTAGAACTCTCGCAAGGTATAATCATCAGCCACGGATCAAACCGCAGTTGATATCAAACAGCTGCCATTACCCACCCAAGAAAGTATTTTCCTCATGGTGGGATTTTTAATAGCTATCGAACATATAATCCACCGTACTAGGTGGCTGTTATTATTTAGTTGGAGAGTTATATCATGGAAACAAAAACCGAAATGAATTCAAAGAATCCAGAAATTCGTGATCTTTCGGATGTCAAACGGAAAATGCAGTTCAACGGGAAAGTGTTAAAGACGAGCCTGGCTGGAGCCCTGGTGGATATCGGTCTTGATGTGCCAGGTGTCGTGCATATTTCTCAACTTTCAGAGGAACCTGTAAATCGAGTTGAAGATGTCATCCAAGCCGGGCAAACAGTCACCGTTTGGGTAAAACGGACCGTTCCCAAGAAAAACAGGCTTGAATTAACCATGGTCAAACCGCTCGATCTGGAATGGCGAGAAATTAAAAAGGACATGGTTATTAAAGGAAAAATCGTCCGTTTAGAAAAATTCGGCGCGTTTGTGGAAATTGGCGCTGAAAGACCCGGGCTCATTCATATCAGTGAAATAACCCACGATTACATCAGTAAACCCAGTGACGTTCTGAAAGAGGGTGAAGAAGTCGAAGTTCAGGTTCTAAGTGTTAATCGCCAGAAGAAACAAATAAAATTAAGCATGAAAGCTCTTGAAATTCCCCCCGCGGTTGAGCAGGAGTATGATGTGGTGAATAACAAAAAGACAGATAAGGAAATTGACGCTCAAAGTGATGCACAGGTGCCAACTGCGATGGAAATAGCTCTCAAGGAAGCAATGGAACGCAAACAAGAGACCAGTGAAGAAAACGCTGGTAACAAGAAAAAGACCAATGTACAAAGCGACGAAAAATTAGAACAGATTTTTGAACGGACTCTGCAAAATCGAGTACAAACATCTTCCAAGTAACAAGACGATCCAACTGGATTCCGAAACCGGTGGAGTGTAAAACCTAAGTAAGCTTCTTCACCGGTTTTTATTTGAAGAAAGACCCTTTCAACTGCTTGCATCTGGAAGGGTAAATTTCGAGGTTTGTGAAAAAGGTGTAAACATTCAATGATGTTGATAAAAGGGTGGACTCACCAATTAATAAGTTCCGTTCTCACCCAGCTAAAATAGTGATATGAGCGAAGAAAAGATCGACTTTGATCGTTTTGCCCGCAAAAAACAAGAACTCATAAATCGGCTGTCAAATCGAGACCCAGGGATTTTAGCGAGAAATACATCAACAAATTTCACAGCCAACAAATCCGACGGAGGCGAATTTACATTCTCACTTTGGGATGTGGAAACTATTGTATCCTTCCCTGAATTCTACGCTCTTGAAAAAATAACCGGCAATAAACTTGCTGAATTAGATCAAGTTATGTTGCTTTATTACTTTGATCACGCCGATAGAACACCTTTATCCAATAATTGGATTTCCTTTTCCGAACTTCCTGATGGGCAGTTTTACAATCAGGCGTTTCAGGGTTATACAGGCAACATTCTGGTGCGTTCTTTCTCCCACAACCTGGACGCTTTCAAAAATGCCGCTGTTAAAGCTGGCGGCGAGAGTTATGGAATCGGAGATTCCGGATTCACTTTCAAAATACTCCCCAAAGTGAATATCCTGGTTGTTTACTGGATGGGAGATGAGGATTTCCCATCATCAAGTCAGTTGCTGTTTGATGCTTCTGCGGGTCATTTCCTACCCACGGATGCCTATGCCATACTGGGGAGCACCCTCACCAGAAAACTGATTCGAGCCAAACAATAAATACTTACTTTCAGGAGAACTCTTTATGCCCAAGGATATTGACCCTCAAACAATGAATGCGGACAATCTGCCCGGTATCTGGTCTCCAGTTCAATGGGAATTAAGCGAGGAAGAGCAACTGCAGGAACTCGAAGAACAATCAACTGCAAGCCTGTTATTCTCAGTAGACCCCCCGGAAGCGATCCTGAGATTATTGTTGAATGAGTATACAATCGAGAGAGCATATGAACAACCAAAGGGCTATAATTCTGAACAGCAGGGGGACTGGGACAGCGATCTGCTGACTTTTAAGTTTAAACGTGCTTTCACTCTTAACCATATTGAGAGGAATCTGGATTCACTCTATCTCGAATATAAAGTTGAAGACCTGGGAACATGGGTGGTTGAAATTGGCAGCGACAATGTGAATATTTATCGCCTGTAAAGTCGAAATTTATTGAAAGATTTTACTGGCTAAATAATACTGTTTTAACCAAATCAGGATTCTAATATTTAATGAGTTGCGGTGCCAAAACACTACAATTTACTATGTCCTTTCTCCGTCACCGGCACTAAAGCAACCAGAATATTCTACAGCGTTTTCAATTGAATATTCAGCATATCAAGGAATTTGATTTCACAAAATTAAGTACCGGAAATCTAACCGGGAATTGTGTAAACCCACTCTCGGATACCAAGCCTGCTGGCACAAACCTTGTCTTTATCGGACTGGTGATATATACGGGAGACTCGCAAATGGACAGGATCTGAGCGGTGAGGTTACCGTTCCAAAATCGGCTATAGCAGAATTTGGCCGGTAATAATTTCGAACATCAATCCCCTTTTTGGCTTTTTGTATATTGCCCCTGCCATTCATATAATTTATTCAAAGCTTCAATTGGAGAGAGCGAATTCAAATCCAGCGAATCCAGATCATCCAGCAATGCTGAGCTTTCAGGGAATAGTGATAACTGCAGATCCTTGTCCGGCTCTAATTTTACCGCTCTGCCAGATGAAGCCTCCAGCTGATTTAAGATTTGGCTGGCTCTTTGCACCACAGGTCCCGGCAATCCCGCCAGACGGCCTACATGTATGCCATATGATCGGTCAGCGCCTCCAGGAACGACCTTATGTAGGAAGACAACCTGACCATCTGCTTCGCTAACGGCAACATTGTAATTCCTGACCCCGGGTAATAATTCCGCCAACTGGGTTAGCTCGTGAAAATGGGTTGCGAACATGGTTTTAGCCCTGAGGCGAGGGTGATTGTGTATAAATTCAACAACCGCCCATGCGATTGATACACCATCATAAGTGCTGGTACCGCGCCCAATCTCATCCAGAATAATCAAACTTCGAGACGTAGCATGGTGCAATATGCTAGCAGTCTCCAGCATTTCAACCATAAATGTCGATTGTCCTGCGTAGATTTCATCCTGGGCGCCGATTCTGGTAAATATCCGATCTACAACACCAATTCGGGCCGTTGATGCTGGAATGAAACTTCCGATCTGCGACATCAAAACCAATAAAGCGACCTGGCGGATTAGTGTTGATTTGCCAGACATATTCGGTCCAGTGATGATTCGAATTCTTTCGCCGTCTGCAAACACGACATCATTTGGAACGAATCTGGATGTCGAAAGGTAACTTTCAACCACTGGATGGCGACCATCCTTGATCTCCAAAACATCTTCCACAACAACCTCGGGCTGAACATAACCCCCAATCACCGCTGATTCTGCCAGAGATGCATACACATCCAGCAATGCAACCGCCCTGGCTGTCCCGATTATCCTATGA
>JBJYWI010000202.1:0-7792 GCA_046259385.1 Anaerolineales bacterium | reverse complement strand
TCAGGTAGCGGGGCCAAGATTCGAACTTGGGACCTTCGGGTTATGAGCCCGACGAGCTGCCACTGCTCCACCCCGCATCGTTTATTTCCTGCCCGGAAGATAATCTCTCTCGGCAAGGTCGTACATTTTATCACGCCCAACTCTTGGCGTCAAGTTCACCGGTTCGGAGTGGCGTTAGACGGTTTGTTTTCTATATTGAAGTAAATCAAAACTGGAATTTACGGAGTTCTAGAGACCTTTTGGTCCCAGAATTAATAAAAGCCAGCCATTCGGAGTCTCTGTTTCCAGCACAGGGGGCAGCGGAGTGGGAGTTGGAGTTGGAAGGACCTGACCTGACGAGATAGGAACAACCGAGATCTCGCCTTCCTTGACCATGTGACCATCCTCATGCGCCCAGCGGTCTACAGCGGCCTCAGATGTGGCGACTGCGATCTGCGCTTCCAGAGCTGTTTTAGTCTGCTCGCGCTGCGCCAGCTGGGTGCTTACGAGATCTCTCTCTACGATGAGCGAATTCAAATCTGTTGTTCTGCTGTTGAACTCCATAACCAGCATTGAAAGGATGGTTATACCTAGAGCCAGTATCCCGTATTTCATTTATGTTCCCATTTAAATGATGACTGTCCTCAGTTTAAGAACGCTTAACCAATTTAAGTGAAACTGCTCTTTAAACGACTTGTCCCCCTCAAGTTGCAAATACTTTGCCACCTGTGAGGGGGTCAATCAGTCGGATGCCGAAGGAGGGAGTCGAACCCTCATGAGCATAAAGCTCACTACGCCCTGAACGTAGCGCGTCTGCCTGTTCCGCCACTTCGGCTGGAATTAATATTCAGTTTCAATTATTTAAACAGAAGTTAAACCATTTGTCAACCGCGAATTATGGTTTGTTTACCGAATTGCTTAGTGCTATAATGAACCGGGGTTTTCATTCATGTTCGATATAAATACAGCTATTCAAATCTTACGGCAAGCCTACGAATTGTTACCGGTTTTTGAATTGGGGATCATAATCCAATCAATTCTGGTTATGTTCCTTATTTTCGGTCTTCTACTCGCGTTGAGCCGTAAAAATGGCGCTAACCCTTCTATTTTCCAGCGGACATTGCTGGGCCTGGTTTTGTTGGCTGCAGTGAATATTGGACTGCTAGTATTATTTATTTTCCAATATATTTATCCCATTAATTACCCTGATCTTCAATTTATTTATATTGGAAGCACGCTATTAAATATTGTCGTGCTGGTCTGGTTGTGGGCTTTTCCTTACCCGACAAGAGCTTTGGATATTGCAGCAGCGCTTACAGGTGCACTTGTAGTTGTTCTGTCTGCGCTGGCTTTATTCTGGTTACCTGCATCAAATTTCGCAAATATCCTGGACAGTTTATTTCTGGGTGTTATCAGTGGTATGATCGGGGTGGGGTTTCTGTTGGTTGGGATACTGTATTTGTTGTTCAACCGTCCACCGCTTTGGGGATTCGGTCTGTTTTCTCAAATCCTGCTTATTCTCTGTTTTGTTTTCCAAATCATCGTCCTGCCCAATAGATTTGAATTCCCTACCGCAGTATATCTGGCTTTTTGGATCCTTTTTCCACTCTTATTAGCACTGCCTCTGCGCTTCACAAAGGGGATGGTCAGCGATGAGCTTGATTTTGATAAAAAAGAGAAGGAAGACTTGCTCCGCCATCTGGAAAAGCAGCAGGCAGTCCTGGACCGCCGCCCATCCTATACCGATCCCAAGATTCTGCAGGCAATAGTCGAGATAATGTCCGAAGAAGAATTAAACGATGTTTGCACAAAGATAGCAGTTACAATCGGGCGGATTATGCGGGCAGATATTTGCGCGATAATTAACCTGCAGGATGAGGAAGGAAGAATTGTGATTTCATGCGGCTATGATTCAAAAAAAGAAGCTTTTCTGCAAAATGTGGAATTTGAAAAGGAACAACTGCCCCAAATCCAGACCGCAAATCAAGATGGAGAAGTCATCAATACCACTAGCTTGGAGGCTAACCAGGATATCTCCCACATTGCCCGGGGACTTTCCCTAGAAAAACCCGGGCCGGCACTGTATATACCGGTAAATGGTTCAAAGAATAAACCGGGAGCGGGCGTGCTTCTCATGTCGCCTTATACAGGCAGGGAATGGACAGATGGTGATGAATACTATATTAGCATCCTTGCAAGATTGTTGGTTTATTTCCTTCACCAGCGCAGGGAAATTAATAATTTAGATATTCAACTCAGTGAAACCCGCAAACTGGAACTTGAGGCGCGTGATTTGTACAGGGAAGCCAAGTTACAGCACCAATTATTTCTCGACCAGGTTTCCAATTTCCAGGAAGAAGAAATTACTGAACGGTCTCGTTTTAAACAACTTATTGATTCCCAATCCGATAGTACTGATATCCAGACTTTATCGCTATCAGCCAGTATTAAAGAGCAAAGCGAAGATATAGTAAAGCACTGGAAACCCGAATTTGACATAAGCGAATCAGAACGGCTGCAGTCAGAATTAAACCTAGCTCTGGAAGAAATTGCCCTGCTCCGGTCAGAAATTGACCAGATCAACCGGGAAGACATATAAAATTCCGGTTTAAAAACAATTCCCAATAGCCACCAATAAATTGAATTAAATATTCCGCCAGATATTTGTAATTCTGGCATCTATCTTGCTATTAATCCCTGGGAGATTATTCGATTTTATTTCTTAATATCTCATAAATTTCACAGATGAAATCCATCGAGAAAATATTCCTTCTTTTAATTCTTTTTATAACGCTATCGAGCTGCGGCACACCCTTTGAAGCAGGTGTTGCCGCTGCCGCATTGCTGCCGACCGGAACAAGCAGTCCTACTCCAGACCATCTTGAAGAAGAAGGAGAGGCAACAGCGACTCCTTTTCAACCAATACCTCCGACAGATGTGATCACTCCTACCAATACATCCACCCCGACTGAGACTCCGCTTCCGACAACTACCCCAACTCCAACAATTACCCCAACTTTTACACCCACTTTGACACCAACTGAGTTTACTCTTGAGGGCTATGAAACGATTGAAGCGCCCGAGGGGCAAATAAATATCCTGCTGTTGGGAGCGGACCGGCGGCCGGGCCAGAAAGAATTCCGAACGGATACGATCATTCTGGTCACCATTAATTCCAAAAAGGGGAATGTAAATGTAACTTCATTCCCAAGAGACCTCTTTATAGAAATCCCAGGAAGAGGGCTGGACAGGATCAACACAGCATATTTTTACGGAAAAATCCCGCTGGTAAAACAAACCTTCAAGTCGTATTTCGGTGTTGAAATCGATCATTACGTCCTGATCAATTTCAAGAATTTCAAGGTAATTGTCGACCAGATGGGAAGCCTAGATGTAAAAGTGGAAAAATCTGTTTCTGACTACAGGGCTGGCAAGTATGTAACGATCCCAAAAGGCAAGGTCACAATGGATGCGGATGACGCATTATGGTATGTGCGTTCCAGAAAGAGCACCAATGACTTTGAACGCAACAGGCGCCAGCAGGAAGTGCTGGAGGCGATCCTGGCAAAACTGCTCTCGCTCGAGACCCTCTCAAAAGCACCGGCATACTTCCAATTTTACAAGCACAATGTTGAGACGGACCTGGAACTGCTGGATGTTTTGAAATGGGTTCCATTTGGAGTTCGGTTCATGAAAAATCCGCAGCTGAATCACATGTATATCAAACCCACCCATGTGTATAACTCTATAACAGCAGGAGGGGCAATGGTGCTGGTTCCTTATAAAGATAAAGTCATGAATGTTATCCGCAAATCGCAGAACTTGAAATAAATTATGCTGACAGGAAAAGGATTTTTCATCTGGCAGATACGTTTCTGCGAAAACGGTGATCCAAACGCTATCGCAAACCTGGCGAATAAAGCAGGATTGTCGCATGTGGTGATTAAGATTGCTGATGGTCCCTCAGCTTATAACATAGATATGAATACTGGAGTGGATTTGGTTCCATCTGTAGTGGCAGCTTTGCGCGCAAATGAAATTGGCGTATGGGGATGGCATTATGTTTATGGCCGTGACCCGGTTGAAGAAGCGAAAATTGCAATTCGAAGGGTGAAAGAATTTTCGTTAGATGGTTACGTTATCGATGTTGAAGCCCCCTATAAAAGAGGAGACAAGCACGAAGCTGCGCAGATATTCATGGACCAGGTTCGGTCGGGTCTGTCGAATATTCCGATTGCATTGAGCTCATACCGTTATCCGACATATCACTACAAAATTCCTTGGCAGGTATTTCTTGACAAATGCGATTTTAATATGCCGCAGTTTTATTGGGTAGGCGCTCACAATCCCAGGGAGCAGCTGGCTCGCTGCGTTGGAGAGTTTCAAGCCATTGAGCCGTACCGCCCGATAATCCCAACCGGGGCAGCATTTGTCGAACATGGCTGGGAGCCATACGTTGAGGATATTATCGAAGTGTTTAATGCTGTCAAAGATACCCATCTGAACGCAATTAATTTCTGGGAATGGATGAACTGCCGTAAAAACTTGCCAGATATATGGGATGTGATCAATGATTACGACTGGGATGATGGATACATAGGCACCGATTTTACACAACGGTATTTGAGCTTGATAAATGGGCGTAAACTCGAACAGATCATGGAACTGTACGGTGAAGATGCATACCTGGTGACTGGGGATACAACAATGCACGACCTAAAGACAGTTCGGGAGTGGTACGAAAAATATCTCAAGAGTCTTCTACCCGGCACCAAGCTGGAACGAACCGGTTATAACTGTACCGGGGATTACTGCTATTTAGATTGGGTAGCAAAACGAGAAGAATCGGAAGTTGTGAGAGGGAAGGATATTTTCCGATTAAAAAATGACAAAATTGTTTACCATTTTAAATTCCAACCCACAAATTAAGCAAATTCCAATATCAAGCTTTTCAGAATATCGAAATCTCTGAATATATCAAGGATAATTTATTATCCATCCTGGTATTTTCTCAGCTCTTTTTTATCCTCCCTTTTCTCTTTTTCTGACTGGCTGCTGTTATTTTTAACAGCTCCAATGGTGTAGCGACGTGAGTAATTTTATCACCCGGTTTTAATTCAAGAAGTCGCTTTCCTTGGGCTGTCCTACCCTGTATGGGTGCATCATCGAGGCGAACCGTTTTTGGAAGGAGTTTCTTAAGGAACAATGTTGTCCTCGAGGTCCCGCGGCCGAAAGCAAGACCTGCAATTTGTGTATCCGCCATTAATTTCCATGCCTGTACCCCTTGTCCATACCTGCCTTGAACAGGATAGTCGCTGATTTTATTCCGCCTTGCATATCCATTTGAAAGAATTAAAAATAGTTCCCCTTCCTGCGGTAATCCCTCGATCCCTATGACCCTGTCGTGAGGTTTCAGTTTAATTCCCATCACTCCAGCAGCGACCAGACCCATCGGTCGGATGTCGTTTTCATTAAATCGGATCGCCATTCCCAGGGCTGTAACCAAAATAATTTCATTCTCGCCGTTTGTCAGGCGTAAACCAATCAGCTTGTCACCTTCATTTACTTTGACCATTGTGAAAGTATCAGCAGAAGCGCCGGGTAAATCTGAAAGTTTTGATTTTTTAAGCATTCCATTGCAGGTTGCCGTAATGAAAAACCAGTCATCAAATCCGGGCAATGTGTTCTTTCTGTCATTGCGCTGAGGTACAGCCAGCAAACATGTGACCTTAACCCCATCAGTCAGCGCTGAGATCTTGTGGTAAGGAATACCTTCCAGAGTGTTCGTTGTTTCAGGGACTTCATGAGCTGGAATTGCAGCCGCCATGCCATTTTCCGCGATGAGGTAGAGTGTATCGCGCGTTGATGCTTTGATGATTAATTCGGGTGCGCTTTTTCCACTTAATCTTGGTAATTTGTTCTCCAAAGTACGTGAGATCTGACCATCTTTTGTCAATGTGACCCAGATAGTTTTTTGAGGGGTTAAATCGGTGGTGGTCAGGGTGAGACTGGCTTTCGTTTTTGCGGAAAGTCTGACCAGTTGCGTTTTCCGGCGGTCCCCAAACTTTTCCTTTACTTTTTCCAATTCTTGGCTCGCCAATCCGAGCATTTTACGTTTAGAACGGAGCAGTGATTCGAGATCCTTAATTTTCGTTTTAATTTCCCGGTGTTCTATATCAATTTTCTTTCTCTCAAGCGCGGCTAATCTACGGAGCGGGACATCTAAAATCGCTTGAGCTTGGACAGTGCTGAGTTTGTATTTTTTCATTAATCTTATCTGGGCTGTCTCCGCATCCGGTGCTCTGCGAATCAGGGTGATAACATCATCCAGGTTGCTGAGTGCGATTTTTAATCCCTCAAGAATGTGGAGCCGTTTTTGGGCTCTATCCAGTTCGAATTGGCTCCTGCGTTGGATGATTTCGAGACGGTGTTCGATATAAGTCCTGAGCGATTGCTTCAGGCTGAGGATTTTTGGTTCGCCGTCTATGAGTGCAAGCATAATGATGCTGATCGTATTTTGCATTGGCGTATTTTTGTAGAGCGCGCTCAATACATCTTCGGGGCTTGAATTTTTATATAACTCAATCACAATTCGCATTCCCTGACGGTCAGACTCATCTCTGAGATCAGCAATTCCTTCGATCTTATTTTCCCTAGCAAGGATGGCTATGCGTTCAATTAAAGAGGATTTATTTGTCATATAAGGCAGTTCTGATACAATGATCCGGTTTCTACCGCGCCCCATTTCCTCAAGATGTACTCGGGCTTGTAAGTTTATTTTCCCTTTCCCTGTACTGTATGCGCTGACCAAGCTGCCTTCTTTTTCCTTTTGAAGAATAATACCGCCGGTAGGAAAATCAGGTCCCTTAATAAACTGCATCAAATCTTCAATTCCGATATCATCCAATTTTGACCAGTTCCTGATCATATATTGAATTGCATCGATTACCTCACTCAGGTTATGCGGTGGGACACTGGTTGACATTCCAACTGCTATGCCGGTTGCGCCATTGATAAGGAAATTCGGGATTGATGCAGGAAGCACTGCAGGTTCAGAAAGTGTCCCATCAAAATTTTCTTCAAAATCAACAGTATCTTTATCCAAATCCTCCAGCAGTAAACCTGCGATTGGCTGCAGGCGTGCTTCGGTATAACGCATTGCTGCAGGTCCATCCCCATCGATGCTACCAAAATTGCCCTGGCCCTCAACAAGCTGGTAGCGCATTGAAAAATCCTGCGCCATCCTTGTCATGGCATCATAAACAGCCATATCCCCATGAGGGTGGTATTTGCCCAATACTTCACCGACAATCCGGGCGGATTTCTTAAACTGCGAACCAGGCTGCAAACCGAGCTCCTGCATTGCATATAAGATTCTACGGTGCACCGGTTTAAGACCATCACGTGCATCCGGCAAAGCGCGCGAAACGATTACGCTCATCGCATAATCAAGATACGACTGCTCCATTTCATCGTTGATATTAATTTTTTTGACCAATCCAATTTCCATTTAGAACTCCAAACTGTCTAGATCGATTAAGGGAGACGGTTTTTATAGAATGTTTGTGCGATATATATTACGGGAAAAAATCCAGCTAGTCAACAAAATTTCAATAAAGGAGGTTTTTTTAAGGAGAAAATTTCTGAGCTGTGCTAAGCACGTTATTGAAAAGGAGATTGGCCTTCTACAGTAAAGAAATCTAATGCGCAAACAACCTCCGATATGCGCAAACACACCTGGTTAAAATAACATTAGCTGATTTGATATTACCCGCGTGAAAAGAGAATAATTCTTTTTTAAAGTGGATTTTTC
>JBJYWI010000201.1:0-17347 GCA_046259385.1 Anaerolineales bacterium | reverse complement strand
CGCGAATATGGAGACCATTGAAATAATCTAGTTTCGAAAAATTGATGGAAGCAGGTGCGGGATTCAATCTGGACAAGCTGAATTTTTCTAACAGATCGCCCATTGTAAAAAATTCGGTATGATCATCATAACTCCAACCCATTAATGCTGTCCAGTTAACTACTGCTTCAGGAAGATATCCCAGCTCTACAAGATCACCGATAAATATTGAATATCCATCCTCCATCAGTTTTGATGATTCGCGTTTACTCATTTTGCCCTTACCGCTTGGTCTAAGAAATACAGAGAGATGCACCCACTCTGGTTCTTCCCAACCAAATGACCTAATGATATGTGCATGTAATCCAAAAGTAGAGAGCCACTCAGAGCTTCTTATTACATGTGTTATTCCCATTAGATGATCATCAACCATGGCTGCCAGGTGGTAAAGAGCCAACCCATCCGACTTTACAAGAATGTAATCGTCTAGATTATGATTATCAAATGTGATATCCCCTCTCAATCGATCGCGAACTGTAATTATGCCATTCAATGGCATACGAAATCTGATTACATGTGAGTCGCCATTCAAAATTTTTTCATTTACTTCTTTCTGGGTCAATCGACGGCAGGTGCCATCGTAACGAACTCTCTCTTTTTTTCTTAACTGCTCCTCTCTTACAAGTCTCAATCTCTCAGGAGTACAGAAACAATAAAAAGCATCCCCATTTTCAATTAGTTGTTGCGCATACTCCAGATAAATATCCTTACGTTCGGATTGTCGATAGGGAGCAAAAGGACCACCTATATCAGGACCTTCGTCCCAATCAAGACCCAACCACATTAATCCTTCCAATAACTCCTGTTCAGCTCCAGGTACATAACGTTTCTGATCGGTATCCTCAATCCTGAGAATAAATTGACCACCGGTTTGCCGCGCCAACAAATAATTGTAAAGAGCGGTACGGGCACTTCCAATATGCGTTCTTCCAGTAGGAGAGGGCGCAAATCTGACTCTTGCAGGTTTATTCAATTTTTTCATAAGACAATTACATTTCCAAAGTTCGATGACGTAATATCACACTCTCTACCAATCCTATTCCGAGAAGTATTGATAGCAATGAGCTTCCCCCATAACTCACCAAGGGAAGGGTCAATCCTGTTGCGGGCAATAAGTTCAGATTTACTCCAATATTTACTGTCGCCTGGAAGGCGATCAATATCGCGACCCCATAAGAAACCAGTGAACCAAATGTATCCCTTGACAATCTGGCTGCCCGGAGACAGCGATATATGATAAACAGCAGAATCAAAATTACCAGCAGTGTGCCAATAAAACCAAATTCATGTGCAAGAGCTGAAAAAATAAAATCGGAATGACGGACTTTCAGAAAACGAAGCTGGACCTGAGGGCCCTGACCGTAACCTTCCCCAAGCCAACCACCAGAGCCAATACTTATCAAAGCTTGTTGAATGTTGTATGTTTCACCATAACGTGCTTCTGGATCGAAATAAAGAAAATTTAAGATTCGGTTTTTCTGATAGTCCACCAGAAAAGGAAAACTTACAATCGGCAGTGAGATTCCCATTGCAATAAAAACAAATAGATAACGAATTCGAAGTCCAGTCGCCCACAGTAATCCGAACCAGATTACAAACATCACTATCGATGTACTTAAATTTGGTTGCAGGATAATCCAGATTGCTATCCCAATTGTCATAAGAAAACTACGTACAATCCACTTTACTTCATTGATTTCTTCAACGTGTTTCGCAAAAAAATCTGCCAATACGAGAATCAAGACAATTTTCGCCAATTCCGAAGGCTGAATTAATATGACCCCTGTGTCAAACCAGCGTGCTGAACCAAATAGCGCTGACCCAACAATAAACAATACTGCCAGGATAACCACAGCACTGATATACAAACTTCGACTTAATGATGCCCATAATCGATAATCAATCGATGACACAATAAGAATAACCACGAAACCAACAATCGCAAAAATCAACTGTCGACCCACAAGGTTGAGTTCCAACAGCTCAATATTGCCCGCAATCGCTGACTGGATCATTGTGATTCCAAATATCACCAGCAGAGCTACTGCGCCTAGCAGCCAGAAATCAAAATGTTTCCAGGGGATAATTGGTCTTTTCCACATATTAATTAGTTAATGTAATTATCATTTCATATGTACGACAAAAAAATTAACTTTTCAATCCCATTGTTACTTCCAGTAACAAATTGAATATAAATGAAATAATTCTGACCTGGATTTTCTGAAACTTCATAATAATATTTTTTACCATCCGATGTGGATAAGAACATTGTTTTTTTTACTGTGCCTGTGTTGACGAATCAATTGTTTTTAGTTCGAAATAAGCCTCCAGCACCCTGCGGATAATTGGACCAGCAACACTCGATCCTTCACCTCCGCTGTATACGAACGCAACAACCGCAATTTCCGGATTTTCAAATGGGGCATAACCCACGGTCCAGGCGTGGGTAGGCCAATTCCCTGGTATACACAAATTCCTTGCCTGGGCGTATTGATCGCAATATTCTGCCGTTCCAGTTTTACCAGCCGCCGAGATAGTCGCTCCTTCAAATCTGTCTTTTAATGTCCCAATTGTCACAGCAAGCCTCATACCCTGTTGTACAGTCTCGAAAACCCAAGGTTCGACAGTTTTAGTTTCCCCAACGATTGGCTCGCATCCTCTTATGGTCGTTTGGCCGTATACTTGAATCAACGGATCTACAGTTAGATCCCATTTCATCTTAGGCTCAAAAGGTTCAACCACATTACCTTCGCTGTCAACGATCTCCCTTATTAGGGTGGGTTGCATATACCGTCCATCATTTGCGACGATCGCCGCAGAGAGCAGTACTTGTATAGGTGTTGCCAATACGTATCCCTGACCCACGCTGGAAATGTATGTATCGCCTGAAGACCAACTCTCTGCCTGGTTTATTCTTTTCCAGGTTGGGTCTGGTATTAAACCATCTTGTTCATCTGGCAATCCGATTCCAGGCGCATCTCCATAACCCAAAGCCCGTGCATAGGTTCCAAGCCTGCAAATTCCAAGGCCACCACCTGGTACTTCATTTTGATAGCCTCCACCTAATTTGTAGAAATAAACATTGCTGGAGTTAGCCAAACCATGGATAAAATCCAAACTTCCAAAACCTGCTTCATTCCAATCCACGAATTCACGGGCATTTCCCGGATCATTAGCGTAGTACTTCTCAGTTACGACCAATTTTGGCGGCGTCTGAATTATCTGGTCCGGAGTTACAACTCCTTCGTTTAAGGCACCAACTCCAGTGGCCAGTTTAAAAACAGAACCTGCAGGTAGAACATCCCCTACTGCATGGTTCAGCAGCGGATTGGATGGATCGCGTATCAATTGATCGTAATAATATGCTGGTATGAATCTGGACATCCTAGAATTTTCATATGTTGGATACGAAACCATCGAGAGGATTTCACCCGTGGATGGGTTTATCGCAATTACAACGCCGCTTGTGTACCGGACCTCACCAAAATATCTGTTCCAGTCATCCATCTCTGTTTTCAAGATGGTCTCAACCGCTTGCTGCAGGCGTGTATCAATAGTCAATCGCAAACTCAAACCAGGTGTAGGCGCAATTGGCGGTTCGAGATCACCTAGAACCTGGCCACCAACATCCACCTGTTTTACTTCTCGACCGTTTGAACCCGCTAACAGATCCTGATATTCCAATTCCAATCCAGCATAACCAACTTTGTCACGGGCAGGTATGAACCCCCTTTCCACATAGTAATCTTCCTGGTTCGCTGGAATAGGGCCTAGAAAACCAACAATCGACGATGTTAGAGAATTTGTCGGGTATTCTCTCAATGGCTGGATTTCAATACTGACACCAGGCATATCGATGGATCTTTCCTGGATCACTTTTGCAAGTTCTTCATCGATATCACACTTAACCTGCACTGGATCATAAGGTGTGGCAGATTCACCATATTCGGCTATTTCAACAATTCCATGATCGGATAAGCAGGGTACATATGGGTTTTCCGGACTTAATTCCTCTCCATTTATTGGGACATCTATTAATTCCGACAACTCACGGAATATCTCTTGAATCTCACCTTCATCATCTGGAAGGTTTGCATATGTAATTGCTACATTGTAGGAAGCAACATTTCGGGCTAACACCACACCATTACGATCCAAGATAATACCCCTCAACGCTGGAATATTAAACTCTTTTATGCTGTTGTTAACCGCTTCGGCAGTCCAACTATCCGCTTGGATAACCTGAAGATAAAACAAACGGATAATGAAGATTGAAAAAACAAAACAAAGCGCACCGAAAAAAGCTAAAATTCTCCAATTTGCAATTAAATTATTTACTTTTGGTGAGGTGTTTATACCTGTCATCTACTAATATCCATAGTTTCTCTCTTGGTGAATTTTTATGTTGTCAGTTCCCCTGGGTACAACCACTTAGCCAAATCCCCAAAAAGAAAATAAATTGGCGCAGCTAACAATAAGTTTAACAACAAACTTGGAAGGGTGATCAAAAAGAGAACATCAAATATTTCCAATGGAGTGCCGCTGATGTTCAAGGCAATTGCTGAAATTATCTGGACTACAAGGGTTCCAATAAAAGTGGTAACAAACATAGCAAGAATGGGTACCTGCCATACGCGTTGTCTTAAAACCGCGGCAATCGCAATGATCATTAAAAAACCCAAGACTGGAATAAAGAATGGCACTGCTGAAACAACACCCACCAACAAACCACCTATGATCGCCCAAAACCATGCAGTTTTTACTCGCTTTTGTAATGCCCATGAAATAACAGCAAGCATAATTAAATCCGCGCTTCCATGCAGCAGCGTAATCCTAGAAAGAATCACTGTTTGCAATATCAAAAGAGAGCCGAGAATTGGTATAGAAATCCAGATAGACATAATAACTAAGTGGAAAGAAACTTATTCACTAAATTTAACCGCAATAAAACCTTCTACACACAAAAAAAGATCAGGGAGTTTCTTGTTCAGGCACAAGGGGGGCAATATCAACCGGTCTGAAATTGGTGATAATTAATACTATTTCGAGTTTATTAAAATCAACGATTGGTTGGATTGACGCACTTTGGAATAGATCAGTTTCGATTCTACGAACACCTGTGACCTGACCTATAAAAATATTTGAGGGATAATTCCCTCCCAATCCTGAAGTAAGTATTAGATCTCCAGCCTGTACCTCCGCAGATTGAGGGATCATCTCCAGAGAAAGCTCACCAGAAACATTCCCAAGCACCACCGCCTGCGCTCGAGAAGGCTCCAACCGAACATTAATAGATGATGCTGGGTCAGTGATCAATTGGACTCTAGCAGCGCCTGAAGTAACAGCTGCGATTCTACCAACCAAACCCTGCTGCGTCACAACCGGCATTCCTCGTCTCAAGCCATCATCAGAGCCGCGATTGATAATCACATACTGGGCAAAGGGGCTGGGATCTCTTCCGATTACCGTTCCAGCAAGATAGCGGTTCTCAGGTTGAACTCGGGCAAAATCTACTAAAGCAGACAAAACTTGTGTTTCAGCTAATTGTTGCTTTAATTGAATAATTTCTGCTTGCATCCGTGAAACTTCTACCTCCAGATCAGCGTTTCGTTGTCTCAATCTCGCCAGATCTTGAGGTGAGTTAATTATATTCTGGACAGCCTGAAATCGGATAGCCAAATAGGTCTGAGCGCTTACAATTGGGTTTACCACAAGTCTTGTTACAGGAGATAAATAACCTCCTAACGCTAAAGCGATCAGTCCAACTACTAACAAGGATAAAATGATGGTTTGCAGCGATCTGGCTGGGGACGTATTCATCATTCATGCCTTGTACTACCACGTTCTAACCCTACCAGGAAATGTCTTAAAGTATCGTATTCTTCCAAGATCAAACCGGCTCCACGAGCTACGCAGCTCATTGGATCCTCCGCAACCCAGACTCTTATACGAAATTCGTCCATTAATCTTTTATCCAAAGCCTGTAATTGAGAACCTCCCCCTGCCAAGCAAATCCCAATATCCATTAGGTCAGCGATAATTTCCGGGGGTACTTCATCTAATGCGTCTTTAATGGTATCGATAATCGTCTGTACAGAACCGGATATCGCCTCCCGGATTTCCACAGATGAAACTTCAACAGCCTCCGGCAAACCGGTGACCAAGTTACGTCCGCGCAACAGCATAGTCTTTTCTTCTGGTAAGTGATATGCAGAACCAATATTAATTTTTGCATATTCAGCCATTCGTTCACCAATAAGGAGGTTGTATTTATTACGCATGTACTGAACGATATCGACATCCATTTCATCGCCCGCAACCCGCAAAGAGCGGGAAATGACAACCCCACCCATCGACATCACCGCGACCTCTGACGTCCCACCACCTATATCAACAATCATACTTCCTCGTACATCTGATATCGGTAGTCCGGCACCCAGTGCTGCCGCTACCGGCTCTTCGATTAAACCAACCTCCCTTGCACCTGCGGACATTGTCGCGTCATACACCGCCCTTTTTTCTACCTCTGTCACTCCAGAAGGAATACCTACAACCACTCTTGGGCGCGGAACCGGGACAATACTTTGTTCATGAGCCTTCCCTATAAAATATTCCAGCATCGCTTCAGTAATTTCGAATTCAGAAATAACACCATCCCGTAATGGGCGGATTGCGATTACATTTGCTGGTGTTCGACCAACCATCTCCTTTGCCTCAGCTCCAATCGCCAAGGGTTGTCGTGATTTCTTTTCTATGGCGACCCAGGATGGTTCACTGATAGTTATTCCTTTACCGCGAACATTTACCATAGTATTTGCAGTACCCAGGTCAATTCCTATGTCGAGCGAAAAGAAACCTAGAAGCCAGTTTAATGGATTAAAAGCCAACCTCGCCTCCTCAGCGGTGGCGGTAAATTACATAAGTCTTTTTTTTCGTTTCCCCAAAAATGGTTAATGGTGTTGACCCACTCAAATCTTTAAATCTTTGGGATTATATCATCGAACCACTTTTATAGAGATTTGTACTTTTTAGTGCAATTAGCGCAGAAATTATAATGTCCAAATAGGATTGTTTTATTTATAACTTTGTTAAATCTAGCGTATCTAATTATTAAAATCCACCCTATTAATGGAAAATCTTCCCAAAATATCCAATCAGTTCTTGTTCAACACGAAATTCCCGCAGATTTCGTTTGAAATTATCAAACACACCCCAAAGTCTAACACAATGATTACTAAAAATTGAAAATTCTATTGATATTATTTACACACCAGAATTGGTGTAAATATATTAGAACATCAACTGATTGATTTCATCAATTGTTTCTTTTGCGGGACGGAGCTGTTTTTCCGTCAACCGATTTAAAGCGGTATCAGAGAGATTATATAAATCTGCTAACGGTGGCTGATCCTGGTCAATGTAAATCAAACCAGTTATCAAGCACTTAAATCGATTTGCCTCTTCGAGTACTCTCATTGCTTCAGTTCTGTCTGTTGGATCATAATCTCGGTCAAGTTTTCGAAGGATTACTTTTGATCCATCATGCATTGTGACCTCTGCTGCTTCGCCATAATCATATTCAATCATAATTTCCTCTGCTGGAGGGACAAATGCTAATTCGTGCAAGGCGACCTCATGTTCACGACCCCAGGCATAAGAATGTACAGCAGTATCAGTGTTGTTGAATGTGACGCAAGGGCTGATTATGTCCAATATCGCAATTCCATTATGATGCAAAGCAGCCTTAATCAATTCCTTGACCTGTTTTGGATCTCCAGCAAAAGATCTAGCAACAAATGTGGCATGACCAACCAACGCTTCCCATGCAATATCAACAGGCATATAAGGGTTCTCACCCTGGCTTTTTAATACCAATCCCTCTTCTGCTGTTGCTGAAAATTGACCCTTAGTCAAACCATAAACACCGTTATTTTCCACTATATAGACAAATCGCAAGTTCCTTCTTAATGCATGTTTGAATTGCCCCATACCAATACTGGCTGTATCACCATCTCCACTTACACCAATACCTTTGAGCGTATGGTCTCCAAACATCGCTCCAGTTGCTAACGATGGCATCCTTCCATGCAGACTATTAAATCCAAATGAACGACTCAAAAAATAGGTTGGACTCTTGCTCGAACAACCAATTCCACTGAACTTAACGATATCCTCAGGGACTATTCCCATTTCATAACATGCCGCGATGATCTGGCTAGAAATGGAATTATGCCCGCAACCCTGACATAATGTTGTGGGATTTCCTCTGTAATCTGATTTTTGCAATCCCGCTAAATTTAGATTTTTTGCCTGGGTAATTGTTTGATCAACCATATCTAACTTGCCTCTCTAATAAAAAATGGCATCATTTACAAAATTGGCTGTAAATGGAAGACCATCTAAATATGCAATTGATTTCAATCTCGTTCCATATTCCGGGTATTCCATAGCAAGCAATTTATGTAATTGCCCATCACGATTCATCTCGATTACGTAAATCTCGCGATATTTTTCTAGAAAATCCCCGACTGCATCATTAAATGGAATTGATCGAATCCGCATAAAATCAGTTAGCATGCCTCTTTTAATTAACCGATCTCGAGCCTCATTAATCGCCGGTTCAGTAGAACCAAAACCGACTATTCCAATTTCGGAACCGTTGATCTTTTCAAGTACAGGTTCGGGAACGTAAGTGCGCGCTGTAATGAATTTTCTTTTCAAACGCTCCATTAATTCCAACCATTTTTCAGGGTTTTCAGTATATCGGGCATTTTCATCATGTCCTGTTCCGCGTGCAAAATATGCTGCATGGGGATGTCGATTTCCCGGAACAGTGCGATAAGTTATCCCATCGCCATCGGTATCCTTATACCTTGCCCAATTTCCATTTAGTTTCTCAAGCGCATCTTCCCAAAGCACCTTGCCTCTTTTCATTGACTCTTCTGGATATTTGAATGGTTTGACCATCCATTGATTCATTCCAAAATCCAGATCGGAAAGAACAAAAACCGGGCTTTGCAGCTGTTCTGCAATGTCGAATGCTTTCCAGCCGAATTCAAAACATTCATTAACCGATCCCGGCAATAAAATGATTTGCTGCGTATCTCCATGTCCCAAGAAATGAACAAATAACAGGTCACCCTGAGCAGTTCTGGTAGGTAAACCTGTGCTGGGACCAACCCGCTGCACATCCCAAATGACAACAGGCACTTCAGCGAAATATGCCAGACCAGCGAATTCAGCCATCAAACTTATACCAGGCCCTGAAGTTGACGTCATGGCTCTTAAACCTGCCCATCCAGCACCAATAGCCATTCCGATCGCGGCAAGTTCGTCTTCAGCCTGTAACACAGCGAATGTATTCTTATTATTATCAACCGGATCTCTGCGGAGTTTCGGGAGGTACTCCTGAAGTGCTTCTGGTAGGCTTGTGGCAGGTGTGATTGGGTACCAGGATACAAATTGGACCCCGCCATATATTGAACCAAGTGCTGCGGCGGTATTCCCATCAGCCATAATATAGTCTTTGGTCATATCCAGTTCTTGAACCTTATAAGGGTCCTTTTTAACGATGTTCTCCTCAGCCCAGTTGAATGCCGTCTTGACTACTTCGTAGTTTAAATCTATCGGCTTAGTCTTACCTTTGAAATGGAACTCCAGGGCTTCTTTGATTTTAATCAGGTCAATCCCTAATAATTGAGCGAGTACACCTACATAAACCATATTCGCGACGTAATCTCGAAGTTTTGTGGGTGCATCCGAATCTAGACTGATTTTTTTTGTGGGCATCGTATACACAATCACATCATCTCGGTCAATTGGTTTTTTAATATGATCAGCGTACAGAAAAATCCCATTGGGAATTAAGCTCTCAAGATCTTGCTCAAAAGTATCCGGGTTCATGGCAACCACAATTTCGTGTTCACCCTTTCTTGCCCGATATCCATCTTTGGAAACACGGATCGTATACCATGTGGGGAGACCTTGAATATTCGAAGGGAAGAGATTTTTGCCAGAAACTGGGATTCCCATTTTGAATAATGCTCTTAATAAAGTGAGATTCGATGTCTGGCTTCCGGAACCATTGACTGTTCCAACTGTGATCGAAAAATCATTTATTATTGATTCAATCCCGGTTCGGGAGTCCAACTCCAGATCTGTTGTGGATTTCATTAACTCAGCTCCTGAATTTTATTACTTTGCACTACTAAGATATTCAACTTCGTCGCTTTATCTACTATTCGATTGGTTTTTACAGTTTTTCGAACCATTATCATTATTTTCGCATGGTTCGTTTATTTTTCTCTGAAGATTCTTGAATTCTTCCAAAGGCTGAATATCATGGTTTGGATATTGATGTTGACCGCCTGTATCTAACTCGATAATTACCTCTTCACTAAGTGGAACTATATCCACAACTGTACCTTCACCAAGAGGAGTCATTACTCTTTTTTTCCGTTTCGGTAGATTCTTCTTGGCTTGAACATACTGCTGATATTCATATATCAAACAACATCGCAGCCGTCCGCACATCCCGGTAATTTCTGATGGCGCAAGTGAAACCCCCTGCTCTTTTGCCATCCGGATTGAAATCGGACTGAATTCGCTAAGGAACAATGAACAACATCGCTTTTCTAGACCGCAAGCACCAAATCCTCCTATTGCTTTAGCGACATCCCGCGGTCCAATTTGCCTCAGTTCGACTTTTGTGTGTGGGAATGTTTGTTTCAGCACTTTTCGCAAATCCTTCAAGTCAACTTTGTTGTCAGAACCAATATTATAGAGAAAGGTAATTCGCCCACCATCGTAAGAATACTCTGCAGATACAATCTTTAAACTTTCGAGATTTAATTCCGACACCTTCTCCCTGCACAATATCAGAGATTCAGTTTCCTTCTTTTGCCAGAACTGCTGTCTAACTAAATCACGCGGTGTGGCTTTGTGATCGATTGGTTTCCATTTTCCTTCTCGTTGAGATTTCTGGTCATCCACAATAGAAATAATTTCACCCAGTTCCCTACCTCGGCTTGTTTCTACAACAACAAAATCCCCAATTTCCAAATCCTGGAAACCGCTCGCATCGAAGTGATATATCTTTCCAACCTTCTGGAACCGTACCCCCACAATAAAGGGATTCATATTACACCATTAATATATCTAGTCAACCATTTTGATTGGTATGAAATCCTCATTCTGCATGGCTGCAACACTAATTTTAGCAGCCAGTCCTTCAGCAATTGATTTCAAGGATCGAGCAGCTGCAGAATCTGGATTAGAAATAACGATCGGTTTTCCTGCATCTCCACCCACACGCACCGCCGGATCAACAGGAATTGCACCGATAAATGGCACTCCTGCCTCATATGCTAAACGTTCTCCGCCGCCTGTTCCAAAAATATCCATTCTTTCACCGTTCGGCAGATCAAGGTAGCTCATGTTCTCAACAACGCCAAATATGTTTACATTGAGCTGTCGAAACATCTCCAGGCTACGTCTCGCATCATCTAGTGAGACCTGCTGAGGCAGTGTGACAATCAAACTGCCAGTCAGTGGCAGTGATTGAGCCAAGCTTAATGCAGCGTCGCCTGTACCGGGAGGTAGATCAACTATCAGATAATCCAATTCGCCCCAATTTACATCCGTTAAAAACTGGCGGATTGCTGAATGCAACATTGGTCCCCTCCAGATCAAAGGTTGATCAGCTTTCACCATAAAACCAATTGACATGATTTTAACCCCGTATGCTTGGGCGGGAATGATCTTTTCACCTTCAACAGGTGGTAATTGATCGACACCCATCATTACAGGTACATTCGGACCATAAATATCTGCATCCAACAGCCCGACTTTTGCACCACTTTGTGCAAGCACTGTAGCAATATTAACTGATACAGTGCTCTTCCCAACACCGCCTTTTCCAGAAGCTACTGCAACCGCATTTTTTATTGGTAAATCCAGTAGACCGCGCGATTTTCCATCACTAGGGACACTTGAATCCATTGTGATTTCCACTTCATTTATGCCTTCAACAGCCAGTACTGCTTCCTTAGCCTCTTTTAAAATCTGATCTTTTAAGGGACAGGCTGGAGTGGTCAGCACAATCGTGAATGTTGCTTTATCACCGGAGATTTGGATATCTCTGACCATTTTCAGGGATATGAGGTCATTATGCAGTTCAGGCTCCTGGACTTTGCTGAGCGCCTTGATAATACGATCTTCTATCTTCTTATCTTTATCGTTCACGGTTAATTTCTATCCTTAATCAATTTACCTTTCTTTTTCGATTTTTTTTATTTTTCTGATGTTTTCGCTTTCTTGCGGGCAGCTTTTGCAGCTTCCGCTTCAGCGCGTGCATTTTCTTCTCTTAGGTAATTTGTGGGTCTTATCTCTGAATAATAGGAAACAGGTTTAAGAAGTTTTTCTTTATTGAAAATATTACTCTCCAAGCGATCATAGACCGACAATTCGTAATCATGATCCATTTTTATAGCATCAAACGGACAGTATTCTGCACAGAAACCACAATTCATGCATATATCAATATCAATATAAAATTCCTCAGGTTCCGGAACAGGTCGACCGGTATCAGGGTCGTTGGTTCTTACTATCCATATACATTGCGTTGGGCAAACTTTCGCACAAATTCCGCAGGAAGTACAACGCTCTTTGATTTCTCCATCATCTCCCTCTTCATAAAGCAAGAAGGGGATGAATCGAAACTCTTCAGGAACTGGAAGTTTCTCGTCAGGATACTGTATTGTAAATATTCCACGAGTATTGCTGCTCATTCTTTCGGCAATACCTTCTTCAGTGTAATACCGCTTTCCAAGCCATTTTATGTCTTCTAGGTATGTATCGATAAACCTTTTTATCGTCACCCCCATACCAGTAATTATTCCTTTACCATCCATAACCAAGCTCCAAAATAAACCCCACTATCTGTCTGTTTCTCCTAATACGATATCCACTGATCCCAAAATGGCGACAACATCAGCGACTTTATTGCCTATACACATTTTTTCAAAGCAGGTTAAATTAATAAATGAGGGAGCCCTGACATGGTAACGCCACGGATTTGGTTTCCCATTTGAAATAATATAAAATCCAAGCTCGCCTTTTGGTCCTTCTACCCTTCCATAAGCTTCACCCGGTGGAACCCGAACCTGATACTGTTGCTTTCCGGTTATTACAGGTCCATCAGGTAAATCGTTTAAAGCTTGTTGAAGTATTCTTATACTCTGGCGGATTTCATCAATCCGAATAAGATATCTGTCGTATACATCTCCATGGTACCGGACAGCTACATCAAAATCAAATCGGTCATAAATTCCGTATGGTTCTGCACGCCTTATATCATATGGCACACCCGAAGCACGCAAGACGGGTCCCGCTGCAGAATATTCTATTGCTTCCTCAGGCGTCAATACTCCCACTCCTTCTGACCGGCTGCGAACGATATCATTATTGCTCAGATATAAATCAAGCTCATCTATTCTTCTAGGGAGTCTCTCGAAAACCAGGCCACGCATCTTCGCCAGTGTTCCTTCAGGAAAATCTCGCACCACCCCTCCAAACCTGAAATAATTACACATCATGCGAGATCCACTAACCGCTTCAAATATATCCAATATTAATTCTCGCTCTTCAAGTGCATAAAGTGATGGGGTAAAAAATGCACCCAAATCATTTAAGAACATTCCGATTGCGAATACATGGTTACTAATCCGGGTTAATTCCGCCATTATTACTCTGATATATTCAGCTCTCTCAGGTGGATTAACATCCATCAGTTTTTCAACCGCGAGTGAATATCCAAAATTATTGCTCATTGATGACAGATAATCAAGCCGGTCAGTGAACGGCATATTCTGCAAATAAGTATTTCGTTCTCCGATTTTCTCATGATTACGATGTAAATAACCCATCACCGGTTTCAAGGATAGTATTGTTTCTCCATCCAGTTCCACGACAACCCGGAACACGCCGTGAGTAGATGGATGTTGGGGACCTAGATTAACCACAACTGTATCTGTTTTTAATTTTTTCTGTTCTTTTTGAACAGCCGCGCGTTTCAGGCTTGAATATAGCAATGTATCTCTATCGGGAACCCAGATTTCAGGATTGAATCCCTCAGGATAATCCACATTCCTACCAAAAGGATTTTTTTCTTCTGACCGGAATACTCTCCCTTCAGGCCATCTGATCTTGAACGGTTTTCCATCCTCTTCATAATAAGCTTCTTTCCAATCTTTTCGTAAGGGGTGTCCTGCAAACCCCTCCCACATCAAGATTCTGCGTAAATCTGGATGGCCATTAAATCGTATTCCCAACAGATCCCAGGCTTCCCTTTCCTGAAAGTCTGCGCCGGGGTAAACAGGCACCAGAGACGGGACCTGCGGATTTTCCCTTGGCACATTGACTTTGAGAACAATCCCAGACCCACCAGTTGATTTGTAGACATGATAAACCACTTCCATGTTTTGATCTGGTAAATTGTCGACACCAGTTACAGACGATAAATAATCGTATCCATATTCATCCTTTAATACGCTGGTGACCTCAACTAAATCTTCGACATCGACCACAAACCCTTCAAATCCATCCCGAGATTCCACTTTTATAGATTCAGGAAATCGAAGATTAAGATCTTCGATAAAAATCAGCCTGTTATTTTCCAGTAATATTTGGTCACTCATCTTTACAGCCCCCGATTAATTTTCTGCAGCACTAAATTCACGGTCATTTTCAAGCGCTTCCAATTTTTCTCGAGCGTATTTCTTTATCTTATCGAAATCATTTGGATTCATTAGATCCGGTCCTAAAATCGGAATCGGAATTGCGCCTATCGGTTCTTTTTGATACCAGCGGACCTGTTTTATGGATTGATTGTCAATCTTTTTCTGTAAAGTTATCAAACCATGCAGTAATGCTTGTGGAGTTGGTGGGCAACCGGGTATGTAAACATCAACAGGAACAAATTTGTCAACCCCTGAAACAACGTTATATCCTTCCTTGAAAGGTCCCCCACCAGATGCGCAGGCACCCATAGCGACAACATACTTTGGTTCAGGCATCTGATTGTAAAGTCGCACAATCTGGGGGATCATTTTCTTCGTTACGGTTCCTGAGACAATCATCATATCCGCCTGCCTGGGACTGGGTCTCATTACCTCCATGCCAAATCTTGAAAAATCATATCTGCTTGCCGCGGTGCAAATCATTTCGATGGCACAACATGCTAAACCAAACATCATAGGCCAAAGCGATGATCTTCGACTCCAGTTATAGATTTTATCGATTGTAGTTATGGCGACCTGTCCCTCCATCTCTGGAGGGATATCGAATTTAGTTGAATTAAGGTTCTCCTGTTTCATTTCATTCATGAACTATTTTCCTTAATAATCCGGTTCGATAATGGGGTATTTGATATTTAATGCATGTCACTTAATAAATGAATCAGCAATCATCATTCAATAAATTTCAATTACTTTCCTTGTGAATTGTTACCTTGGAGAAAAGTGCGGAACGCAGTCCAAACGTTATTACCGGTAAATTATTGACCATGGCCTTCATTCTCATGAATTATACCTGAGATACATAGAATGTCAAATTGAATAAAACAAATATTATTTTGTTTAATTGCCGGGAGTAGTATAATCCTTCTATGACTACAACCAGAGAACGTATATTAAGCTACATAGAAAGGAATCATACAGCTACTTCCACTGACATCAGCAATGCTATGGGATTGTCCAGGGCGAATATCCGATATCACCTTAATATATTGGTCAATCAAGGTCTGGTAGAGTTGGTCGGAAAAAGAAAATCCAACAGGAAAGGAAGACGAGATTTGATTTTTGGTCTTTCAAAATTCGTTAAAGGCAGCAATCTTGATATTCTATCCAACGCTTTATTACACGAAATAAAAAATAAGCTTCCAGAAAAAAAAGATGAAATCTACCGGGAAATCGCCTTCATAATCTCAAATCCGATTCCGACCCCTGGAGAAGAAAACATAAAAATTAAGGATTCAAAACAACTCAGTCAAAAACTACTGAAAACAGTAGAACAACTGGATAACCTGAATTATCGACCTCATTGGGAGGCGCATGTGGAAGGTCCCAGAATTATCCTTAAAAATTGTCCTTACCAGCAAATTGAGCTGCATCATCCAGATATTTGCCTCCTGGATAAATACTTAATCGAATTACTATTGCATGAAAATGTAAACCAGATTGGCAAATTAGAATTAGATGAAAGAAGCATCTCCCACTGCATCTTTGAGGTGATAATCCGGTAGCTTGATCAAAACGACCGATTATAAAATCTAACAGCTTGACTTAATCCCACCACAGCCACTAAACTCAAAAATACCGCAAAAATAAAATTTAATTGAATTTCTAATATTAATGGAATAGAAGTAATTAAACCCATACACAAAATGACAATTAACAAGCGTCGCAAATGTTTCTCTTCAATTTCAAAAATTGAATCAGCATTTTTCAGGTTGTTTACTCTTGAAGTAAAATTTAGTAAATCCCAGTAAACGATCACTCCAATAAGAGTAATCAATAAAATCCAAATGGGGATAGATATAAAAATTCCTAGACAAATAAACACAAAATTAATTACCAAAAATATATGAGAAGTCCAATAAAACTTAAACCAATAGCCGAATAAAAAGAAGAGACTTAATACAATAATTAGAATTGAAAATTCACTTCCATCAGCCATGAAAAACCCAAACCCCAAGCTGAAAGTGCTTAATATTATACTCAGGATCACTGCAATCTCAATTCGTTTCATATTTGGGATCTAATCAAATTTGCCCGGTGGAAAAATACAGCAGGAAAACGACCTAATGACATCTCAATAGGAAGGGAGGAATCAAGATTCAGCACTTGAATCCCAGAATACCGGAGTCTGGATAATAAGAATCTCCTCTCAACCTTGGCAATGCGCACACCAAGTTCGCTGTAATCCTCCTGGTCCCATCTTCCCAGCTCAAAAGAAATTGGATCAGGGCTGATACAGAGAACTTGGTATAAACGTCCTCTTAAAGATGACAAAAAAACATAGTCTTCACTGTGAATTGGGCTGACAAATATAATCTGGGACCTGGGTGGAAATATCCGGGTCGGTAGATTTCCCAATTTATTAAAAATTCTGCTCTCACCAGTTTTTGCCTTAGTCAAAGCTGCCAATACCTTTTCTCTATGTTTTTTACCGCTGCCAAGATAAGTCCAATCAAGAAATCCACCAAAAATCAATAAAACTTATCAATTGGAGTCATTACCAGAAGAAAAAA
>JBJYWI010000200.1:0-4004 GCA_046259385.1 Anaerolineales bacterium | reverse complement strand
CGTTATTTGTCAGTTGCGGTATAGCGACCCACTAATTCAGTGATGTACATCTTAAGATATTTATTCGTTTCCTTCGGGTTTTCAAGAAAAGGGAAATGTCCTACATTCTTAATTAGCACAGCTTTATAATCTGCATATTTGCTGTTTGCTTCTACTCGGGAATATAGTTCATTTAAGTCACCATACTCACCATAAATACAACGAATAGGAATTTTAGCAGATGATAACAAGTCTTTCTCACTGATTAAAGATGCATCTCTGGCGATGGAAATTGCCATGGTTGAATCTGCCCTAATTGAATTGTCTGTAACCCATTGTACTATTTTTTCAGGTGTCTGAGATGAAAACATCCTCGGCATGGCCATTCTCAAAGTACCTGAAAAATCTGCTTCAAGTGCTGCATAAAACGGTTCCATTGCTTCAGGAGCGACTACAGAATCTACATTACTTATTGATTCTATAGCTATTAATCCAATCACTTTATCTTGCAATCGTGGTGCAACTTCAAGTGCTACAAGACCACCCATTGAATGTCCAATTAGCACAAAATGATCTAGCTTCTGGTGCTGTATTACTGATTCAACATCATCAGCGAAAGAAGAAATTGACCATTTATTCCTATTCCTTCCAGATTCTCCATGACCAGGGAGATCAATAGCTATTGTCTTATATATTTGTGATAATGTATCAAGCTGCTCATTCCAGAAAGATCGGTTAGAACACCAACCATGAATGAATATAAGTGCAATGTCTCCACAACCGCGAACCTCATATGATACGATTACACCATCTTTTGAAGGAACACTTTCCTCAAGTGTTTTACAAGGATTTTTGTTTTGACAACCAAACAAGACTAACAATAGTATTAAGAATGTAAATTTGCTCATCATGGTATTTTTATTGAATTTTGAGTTTATTAATGTGTAAATACTCAGCTTTAAAATGTATATAGCGATAATGTTTCACCTGTTTGTTTTTTGAGCTATTGATATTTGTGTGATGCTGGTGTATTATTCCAATTGTATAACTGATAGCACAACCTTTTCAACCCCAATGGCTTTACTTTTATGACCAATTCCAGAAGTATCTTCTACAAGTGTTATGCTTCCAGGCCCAAACTGTCGAACCTCTCCATCACTTACTTCCGCTTCAATAATACCTGAGAGGTAGATAATAAATTGCCTTTTAGGTGTAGGGTGCCACTCGCTTTCCCATCCAGGCAAAACACTCAGAAATCCATAGCTGCTCGAGGGAATAAAGTCAGATGTATAAATTGGAGGTGCGGGAGGTGCAAAATTTGTCTCATTCAATTTAATTCCTAAATCTTCAAAATGGGTCTCACCAATTGAGTCTGAATATATCCTAACATATTTTAGGATATTGACCTCTTGATATATTTCTTGTGCATTTGATCTTCCATAAGGACACGAAAAGAATATAGGGATTAGAATTAAGCTGAGGATAATTTCATTTGAGATTTTCATAATTATAGGCTGGATAGAAATTATTGGATTCTCAGATTGATATATTATCTTATGAGTCAATCGCATATTCCCTGACGGTTCTTATACCAATAGATTTATGAAAATGTACAATTATCCATGAACCATTTATTTTTTCGAGAATCCAGGTACATCGTAAGGGGATAAGACATTTCGTCCCATCATTTAATGTTGTTGTCAAATCCCACAAGGTAACAGCCCATGAGAAATTATTGCAATTTGATAAATTGATCCATGATTTCTTTTCATCAATCTTAGTATCATTAAAATCCTGATTCTGGTTGATAATAATATTTTTCAGTTCAGTCCACCCCTCTATCCAGTTTAATCCCTTTGAACCTCCCACATGTATCAATGATTCATCATGCATGACTGTAGAACTATAAAGTTCGATGTCTTCGGTAATCCAGCTTTTAGCATAATTATCGATTACAATTTTTATGGCTTCTTTTTCTTTATCGATATCGACCTGTTGCTGACAGGATACGCAAAAGATAATAATTAGAGGTAATAGAATTATTCTTTTCATAATGATTAAGTTTTTTGGTTACCCAAAAGTTACGGAAATATCCAGTGTTGACCAAAACAAAGATAATTAGCCAATGAGGCAATGCGTCAATCCAATCATGTCAATGGTTTGAATGACTAATCAGGTTTATGTTTTATCCAGTCCGACAGAGTTTTTACCAGCTCATCTTTTACATTAGCAAAATAGTGATCTGTATCAAACACTTTGATCGAAACATCTTCTGCTCCTAATTTTTGAAATTCGCGGTATAGAGGAAGGATATGATCTTCGAGGGTGACTTGCTGATCTTTCCATCCTCCTATCAGAAAAATATCACGGTTCTTTATAGTCTTCGCATGTTTTACCAGGTCATAGTTATCAATATCATTTATCCAATTAATAAATAGTTTGTCTAGGTCTGAATTAATTACAATTGAACCCTGGGGATAAATTACGGACTTAAACATTTGATACATCATTTTATAGAAATCAGGATCAGTCTGTAGTTTTCGCCCAAAAACGGATTCATCAGCCCCAGCTAGAGATATTACTCTTTTTACTTCAGGATTCTTTATTGAAGATAACATAGCAATAGCACCACCATAACTCCATCCTCCCACCACAATATTTGTTGTATCAATATTAAATCTTTTAATATTATTTTCTTGTTTTAGAAAATTGATAGCGGCACCGACATCCTCTATGGATGTTTCAATACTATAATAACCCTCGCTGCCCCATGTCCCCTGGTAATTAAAAATAAGTATATTGATACCGAGTGCAGATAGATCACTGCTTAATCCTCTGGGATCACCAATACCACCCGGAAATCCATGCATAAAGATTAGAGTAGGGTGCATCCCGCATGAGGGTGCTAGATAAATATCTGAATTCAAATGATTTCCATTGCTTGCCAGGTCAACTGGGACCGGGGATATTTGTGAATATGGATAATTATTGGCCAACCATTCAAGAATAGCATTTACAAGTTCAGTACTCTTACCTTCAAATGAATGATTTGCATCTAGTATTACTTTATTAACATTTACAGCTACTTCCTGCTGTAGAGCTCTGATTAATGGCAATACATGTCCTTCTAGAGTAGATTGCTGATCTTGCCAGCCCCCGATAATCAGAATTGATTTTTCTGAAAGTGCCCTGGCATGTTTTACAATGTCATAATTTTCAGAATCTTCCAACAGTTCACGAAGTTGTTCCTTCCCGCCAGCACTTTTAATAAGACCTTTACTTCTTCTGTCATTCATTTCTTTGACAAATATGTCTCTAAATGCTTCATTTTGCCTGGCCATCCTGGCAATTTCGCTAATATCGGCAGCTGCAATGGAAATGACATATTTAATAGAAGTATTATTGGCTGCTGCGGTCAATGCTATATCACCTCCGTAACTATAACCTGCTATACCTATTTGAGTACTATCAATTCCATATTTTTTAACCATATCTGCTGACTTTAAAAAGTCTATGGCTGAAGAAACGTCTTCGACAGAATTCTTTAGTGAGGACAGCCCCTCACTTTCGTAAAATCCACGATAGTTGAATACCAGTGCGTTCCAACCTGCTTTTGGGGCTGCCTGGGCAATACCATATACATCCTTATTGCCACCAGGTGATCCATGTAACAGAATAATAGTGGGGTGAAGCCCTTCACCCGGAGCCTGGCAAAAATAACCATGTAGAATTGAGCCGTGGCTATCAAATGTAATGGGTTCCAAATCAAGAAGATTGGGTTGATTTACCTCAATAGAATTATCTAAATCATTCTGCGAAAAGGAAAGCTTTGGAATGAGAAAGATAAGAACAAGTATATAATGAATCATAAAATGTATATGTGAAAGATGCTTCATCTATTTATTTTTTTGAATTTGTAATATAGGGTTGGTCTATTTGTGAGATATAGATTTCAGCATTCAATTTATCCCCATTGCTGATTAAGTCAATCGCAATTTTATTTGTCTGCAAATACAGGAAAATTG
>JBJYWI010000199.1:0-2517 GCA_046259385.1 Anaerolineales bacterium | reverse complement strand
CCGCTATACCGTCTTCTTCGCGATCCAGGAGACTGAGGGCAACTCCTTCGTTAAATAGACCTCTTGCTACCACATCCCGCACACCTGGCTCCTCGTCGTCTCCAAACCGGTGCACTAAATCTTTATAGGTTAAAATTTCTTCCATTCTTATTTTTTGAGAACTCTCATCGTTATTAATACCAGCAAGCTTCCCAAGTGCAATAGCATGACCAAATAACCAATTTGCAGTTATATCTTTACCTAAATATATATTATTAGTTAAGGAAAATTGCATAGACAATGCAACTTGACTTAGTGGGGAAAGTTTATTTGCATACTTTGCAAACCAGTCAACTGTTGGTAATCCAACAAGGATCTCCTCGATTGAAGATGTTTGGAATAGAAAGTTAAATTTTGGGCGGATCCATTCTCCCCTTACTCCTAGTGCATGACAATCAGATATCATACGTTCAACCATTGGAATATATTCATCAGGATTTCCATGTTCCACTTCTAGTAATTCGGGTCCAAATGTTGAATGGTATTCCCACAATGGTGAGAGACTTTCTTTAACCAGGTAGCTAGTTTGTGATTCGGCTTCAAGAAAACGTGCAAGTGAGTAAAATATACTTGCTGACGGACCATAAGCTTTATGGATCACAGGCCAAGTCTCTTTCAACCAAATATCTATTAAACTGTCGGAAAATAAATCCGCGTCTTCAATTACAAGTTTTTTCTTTCCACGTTTTGCCATTTCCCAAACAAAATATGCAATGGTTTCTGGATCAGCACTTTGCCTGGCGACAATATTGATAAAATTATCGCTCAAGTGCATCCCAAGTGCTTGGATACCATCAGGAAAATCTGCATATCCTCTCTCCATACCCTTCCAGAGCTGACGTCTCTTAAATTCATTGAATGTTTCAATGTGTAGCAAGTGCAAATCTTCACCCAATCTCAATAAACTCTCTGGCCATTCTGGTTTGTCAATCATTTTCTTCGTTCGTATGGTTCCAACAAAGCAACATTCTTGAAAATTTGGTAAACGATTCAACCAATTTAAAATATTTTTAACTGATTCTGCCGCCTCTGGTCCTTTACCCTGTAAAGGAAGGAAATCGGGAAAATCATCTACAAATAAAATAGCACGGGTTGGTTTCCTTCGTCTTTCACCAAATTGGGATTTCCAGTCTATTTCAAATTTAAAAGCATTTAAAGGAAATTTGCCTGGTTCCGGATGGAGGATTACCCATGATTTTTCGTTCACACCAACCTTATCCATAATCCATTCATAAGCGACACGTGTTTTTCCACAATTAGCTGGACCTAAAAAAACTCGACTGATAGCACCCGGATTGGATCCTAAATCACGAATTTCTGGTTCAATATAATCATTATTAATCACGCTAAGTGATCCCATTTCACAAAGGTATTCGCCTAAATCTTTTGGTCTGATTGCGATTATTTTAAAAGGTCCTTCTGGGACCAATGTTGTAGTGACCTTTGAGGTAGAAATTTCAGGAATAAGTGGATAATCTTTTAAATGCTCTTTCGAGCTATCTATTCTAGTAATACCTTTACTTAATAATTCCTTTTTAAGACTTCGAACTGGAATCCATTTAAATTCTAATTTGAATGGAAAGTGATTATCTCGCAATTTTCGAGCAATAGGAGGCCATTCAACTTGTTTCACATAACTCACGAATTCTTGTAGTGCTTTTTTAGCTTCTTCATCTCTTTCAGATATGGCTATTTCGATTCGTCGTCCATCAATTCCCCACTGTTGAATGCTCCCCCGTGCTAATTGCTTCATATGATCGAAATCTACGAGGATATCATCCGGAACTGCTATCTTTGATATCCGTGACTCGTCCATGTGAAGCGTGTCTGCAGCTTTAAGAATAATTGCCAATAAACGCAAAGGAGGCAGTGTTGCAGATTTGGGAATAGATTTTAGTGCCTTGTCAAAATCTTCATAATCATGGATACTTATTATCCAATCTAGATGTATTGCAGCAGTTTGATTTTCTATATCAAGGATCTGCCAATTATCGAAAAAAAATCTTCCTGATCCTTCACCATGTTTGAATTCTCCGCCCAAAACCTCAATTAGGAAGCTTTTATCAAAATCATGACAACATGCTGCGAGTGATAGAAGGTATAGATCATACGGGGTAAATCTTTTTAAGTATGGTTGATAATTTGGGGGTCCTTGATTCGATTCTCTGAGTAACCTCCAAATATTTTTTTCTACCACTTCGACATGCATTCTACTGTTAATATTTCCCCCTTTTTCGGTCTGGCGATCATGGATGGGATTTGAAATTTCCCATGTTCTATTTGCAGATAACGCTAACTTACTATCTTTTTTAAATAAATAATTCCTCAAAGGACCAAAATTTAACTCAGACTCTGTGTTCATTGCTACTCCCTAAATCTCAATTGATATTTAGATATAAACTCTGAATTACACGAGTAATTTTATTTATAATACTACTAGAAAATTTCAACTTGCCCCAATTTCTTATAATCTTCTCC